>JBKJRY010000054.1:0-3388 GCA_046593045.1 Chitinophagaceae bacterium
ACTCTTTGTTATAATATTTTTATCTGCTTCAATTACACTGTTGATACAGTTTACTTCTGCATGTGCTTCACCATATTGCTGATGATAACCCTCTCCTATTATCCTGCCCTCACATACCAAGACAGCACCCACCATCGGGTTTGGTGCAGTCATTCCGGCACCTTGTGCTGCCAGTTGAAGACAGCGCTGCATATATTGTTCATGTAACACCAAGCAACAAAAATACGCATCAAAAAATAAAACTGGCTTCTATCATTTATGCTGTCAGCCTGAGCTTGTCGAAGGCGGTGCAACAAGAAAATTAAATTCCGTTAGTATTAAACCCGCCTTCGACAAGCTCAGGCGGACAGCATAAATGATAGAAGCCAGTTTTATTTTTTGAGGCGTATTTTTGTTGCTTGATGGTACATGAACAATATATGCAACGCTGCCTTCAAATGGCAGTAATGGGTGCCGGTAATGTAGCACCCAACCCAATGGTGGGTGCCGTATTAGTTTATAATGACAGGATAATTGGAGAAGGGTATCATCAAAAATATGGTGAAGCACATGCAGAAGTAAACTGTATCAACAGTGTAATTGAAGCGGATAGAAATCTTATAACAAAGAGTACGATGTACGTTTCTTTAGAGCCCTGTGCTCATTTTGGTAAAACGCCACCCTGTACCAACCTTATCATTGAAAATAAAATTCCGAATGTTGTTATTGGGTGCAGAGACAGTTTTGCATTAGTCAACGGGAAAGGGATTGAAAAATTAAACGCAGCAGGAATAAATGTAACTCTTGGCATTTTGGAAAAAGAATGTCTTGAATTGAATAAACGATTTTTCACTTTTCATGAAAAGCAGCGGCCGTATATTATTTTAAAGTGGGCGCAGAGCAGTGATAATAAGATTAGCGTGCCTGGGTCAAATAGAATTTTTATCAGCAATGAATTTTCAAATCGCCTTGTACACAAATGGCGGAGTGAGGAAGCTGCGATTTTAGTGGGAACGAATACGGCTTTGCTGGATGACCCAGCTTTAATACCCAGGCTCTGGCCGGGAAATAATCCGGTAAGGCTGGTGATTGATAAGGAATTGAAATTGCCGGGTTCTTTAAAATTATTTGATGGTAGCGTTAAAACTATTGTGTTTACTTATTTAGAGAAAGACGATAATGAATTTTTGAATTATCATCAACTGAAAAAGGATAAAAATATGCTTTCACAAATATTAGCTGCATTGTATGAACAGCAAATACAAAGTGTGATTGTTGAAGGCGGTGCAAAATTGCTGCAGTCATTCATTGATGAAGAACTATGGGATGAGGCCAGGGTGATAACCAATGAACAATTGAAAATTGGCAATGGTTTGGCAGCACCTCATTTGAGAAAATATATCCAGCTTACTGAAGAAAGAGTTGATAGTGATGTAATTTATTTTTATACAAGAAGAGTGTCAGGCTGAGCTTGTCGAAGCCGATATGATTTTGATATAATCCGCCTTCGACAAGCTCAGGCTGACAGCCTGAAAGGATATGAATAAAATAAAAACAATTAATGAGTGACAAGGATTTTTATTTAACCATTGAAAAACCTTCCAGTGCCGAATTTAAAGACCGGGGCAGTAAGTTTATAGCTTTTGCATTTCCCATTACAACATCCGATGATTTTAAAAAACAATTACAGCTTTTAAAGAAAGAACATCCAAAAGCAGTGCATCATTGTTTTGCTTACCGCATCGGTACCGATGGAAATAATTTCCGTTCATCTGATGACGGAGAACCATCAGGCACTGCCGGTAAACCCATACTGGGGCAGATTGACGGCAAAGGATTAACTAATTTGGCCGTGGTTGTTGTAAGATATTGGGGAGGAACTTTGCTTGGCGTACCAGGGTTGATAAATGCTTATAAAACGGCTGCATCACTGGCATTTCAAATTACGCCGGTTGTTGAAAAACAGGTAGTAATAAATTATACCATCGAATTTGATTATACACAAATGAACGAAGTGATGATGGTGATGAAGCAGTTTAATTGTACCATTATTTCCAATGAAGTGCAGTTGTTCTGTGTTCTTAAAACAGGAATTCCCAAAAACCGTTTGGAAGAAGTATTAAACCGCCTGAATGATCTCCAAAATGTCACCATAAAAAAAATCGATAAATAAAAGAGGATTTTGTATTTTTCTGAAAATATTTTTATGACTGCTGAAAAAAAGTATACAAGTTTTTGGAATTTCTATCCATACTACCTCACAGAACATGGTGATCTGGCAAACCGCAGCTTACATTTTATAGGTACAGCTGGTTTACTGACTATTTTAATTGTTGCCATTGCATTACAGAAATGGTGGATGCTGGCGCTGATACCAGTTTGTGGTTATGGCTTTGCCTGGGTTGGTCATTTTTTTATTGAAAAAAACAAACCGGCAACATTTACTTATCCCCTGTACAGTTTGGGGAGTGATTTTGTCATGTTTTGGCATATACTTACCGGGCAGATCAGCAAAAAATTAAAAGAGGCAAAGAAAAAAATTGAACAATAAATGAATATTGAAACGATAAGAGAATATAATTTACAAAAGCCTTTTGTTACCGAAGGTTTCCCCTTTGGAGAAGAAACATTGGTGTTCAAGGTGAAGGAGAAAATATTTTTTTTAGCAGGGCTTGACAGTTCTCCTTTGCAGTTTAATGTAAAATGCGATCCCGATAAGGCAATTGAATTAAGGGAAGAATATCCGGAATCTGTTTTACCCGGCTATCACATGAATAAAAAACACTGGAATACCATTATTGTGGATGGAAGATTAACTGCAAAGCAATTAAAAGAGTTGATTGATGATTCTTATGATCTGGTGGTGAAGAAAAAATAAGCCTAAACCACTTTGGCAAAGTTTAAATGCACTTACTTCTTTTCATATTTCCAAAGCCGTGATTTTCCTTCTGCCATCCATTCCAAAGCTGTTTCCATTCTTTTATTTCTGGTCTCTTCTGTCTTGGCTTCGGTAATCCACATCAGGTATTCTTTTTTGTGGGAGTAAGCAAAATTTTCAAATGTTTGTTTTGCTTTTTTGTTTTTAATTAAAGCCTTTTCAAAATAATCCGGTACAACCAATTCCTTTTTATCTGCTGCTTTTAGTTTTGCAGGAAGCTTAGTACCTTTTTCTGTTAATTGCATGGCTTCTTTTATCCAGGCCGTTATTTTTTTATCAGACGGCATCTCTTTCAAAGAACTGATTCTTCCCAAATGTCCCATAGCAGTTTCTGACTTTGCATTTTTCATCAGTACGGCATCTTTCATCAATGCAGCTTTCCAAAAACCCATTACTGCATGTTGTTTAAATGATGCCATGTGGCAAAGCATTTCGCCTTTGTAATCAAAAAAAGGCATACTCCATTTCATT
>JBKJRY010000070.1:0-11406 GCA_046593045.1 Chitinophagaceae bacterium
TTTAATATGGTGGGCCCACCTGGGCTCGAACCAGGGACCACCTGATTATGAGTCAGGTGCTCTAACCAACTGAGCTATAGGCCCTTTCCATTTTCAGGAAAATATTAAGGATTGCAAAAATAGAAAAATTCATTAAGTGAAAAGAAATAATTTTCTTTGGTCATGCAAAATATAGAAGCAATTATATTTGATTTGGGTGGAGTAATACTTGACATAGATTATAATCTTACTCAAAAAGCCTTTGAAAAAGAAGGCGTAAAAAATTTTGACGAAATGTATTCTCAAGTTAAAGCAGACAAACTCTTTAGCAATCTTGAAACAGGCCATGTTTCAGAACAGGATTTTTATAAAGAATTTAATAACTGCACTGGCCTTAATTTTTCTAACGCACAAATATGTAATGCCTGGAATGCAATGCTACTTTCATTTCGCGAAAACAGCCTGCTGTTCCTGGATCAAATTAAGTTGAAGTATAAAACCTTTCTGTTAAGTAATACTAACCAAATTCGTTATGACCTCTTTAATAAGATTTATAATGAAAAAATAAGAAACAAAGCATTCGACGATTTCTTTGATAAAGCTTATTACTCCTTTGAAATTGGGTTGAGAAAGCCCGATGCAGCATGTTATGAATTAGTATTAGAATCTAATAGCTTAAATCCAGACAACACACTATTTATTGATGATCCTGAACAAAATATTGTAGCTGCTAATAATCTTGGTATACAAACCATATGGTTGAAGCCAGGACTGCGTATAGAAAATCTCGGCCTGTAGTTTATTTTTTTATCTCTTCAAACTCAATGTAGTCTCCTTCCTTCTTTGTCTCAGGCTTGGGTTGACTGGTAGATTGCTGTTTAGAAAAAGAATTCATATCCTGTTGCATTTTTGATTGCATATCTCCAAATTGCTTCTTAATTTTTTTAGTGGATTGATACACAGGAATGATAAAATCAAAAATTAACTTGTACAGAATATAGATGAAAAAAAGTTCGGCGGCAAGTCTTAAAATATTCATACTGCAAAAATAATTATTTAATTTTTTAACATGATTCTAAATACTTTACTTTAACATAATTTGGACGGTATTTCATTATTGATGTATATTTGCAATGTTAAAAGAATCTATTGAAGGGAACGGAAGCGTTCCCTTCTTCTTTTTCAAAAAATTTGTGGTTTTAAATGAATTTAGAAGCGCCCTTAAAAAGGATCAATAGTTTTTTAGAAAATATATTTGCTCAATCAGAAACAGATTTCCTGGTTGATGTAAAAATAAATCCCGGAAATAATATTATTGTGCTCCTCGATGCTGATAATGGGATAACTATTGACAAATGTACCCAGGTAAATAAAGCTCTTTATAAATATATTGAAGAAACGGAAATTTTTCCGGATGGAAACTTTTCACTTGAGGTGTCATCGCCGGGCGTTGACGAACCCTTGAGGTTATACCGCCAGTATAAAAAAAATATCGGCCGGGAGATAAGGGTTGAATTAAACGATGATAGTAAAAAAGAGGGGAAACTTGTTGAGGTAAATGATAGCGAGATTAAGATAGAGGGAAAAAAAGGAAAAAAAAATACGCAAAACATTAATTTAACAGCGATAACATTTAATCAAATAAAGCGGACGACAGTACAGATAACATTTTAAAAAACCCAAATGGCAAGTATCAATTTGATTGAATCCTTCCAGGAATTCAAAGATGCAGAAAATATAGACCGGCCCACACTTATGAAAGTGATGGAGGATGTTTTCAAAACCCTCATTAGAAAAAAATATGGCTCTGATGAAAATTTTGATGTGATTGTGAATGATCAAAAAGGTGATCTGGAAATATTCCGGCGCAGGACGATTGTTGATGATGACGATCTTTATAATACTTTGACAGAAATCGAATATAAAGATGCCATCAAAATAGAGCCTGATTACCAGGTTGGTGAAGAACTATATGAAGAAGTGGACATTCAAAAAGAGTTCGGTAGGAGAGCGATACTTGCCGGAAAGCAAACATTAGCAAGCAGAATTAATGATCTGAAAAAGAATATTCTTATAAAAAAATATGAAGACAGGATTGGCGAAATTATAAGCGGTGAGGTTTACCAGGTATGGAAAAAAGAAATTTTGTTGCTTGATGAAGAAGGTAATGAAATGTTACTTCCAAAATCTGAACAAATACCATCCGATTATTTTAAAAAAGGTGAAACAATACGAGCCGTTGTCAAAAAAGTAGAACTTAAAAACAGCCAGGCCGTGATAATAGTTTCCAGAACAGATATATCTTTCCTTGCTAAATTGCTTGAAATAGAGGTTCCTGAAATTTTTGACGGTCTTATTGTAATAAGAAAAATCGTAAGAGATCCGGGTGAAAGGGCTAAGGTCGCTGTTGAGAGTTTTGATGACCGAATCGATCCCGTTGGCGCATGTGTAGGTATGAAAGGCAGCCGTATTCACGGCATAGTGCGTGAACTTAAGAATGAAAACATTGATGTAATCAACTGGACTAATAATATCCAGTTGCTTATACAACGCTCGCTTACTCCTGCAAAGATTACAAGCATGGATGTTGATCTGGAGGCAAAGCATGCAAATGTATATTTGAAGCCAGACCAGGTTTCACTTGCGATAGGACGCAGAGGCGTAAATATTAAACTTGCGTGCGAACTTACCGGTCTGGAGTTGGATGTGTTCCGCGACAACGAAGGAGAAGTAGAAGAATACGATGTGGATCTGGATGAATTTACAGATGAAATTGAAACTTGGGTTATTGATGAATTAAAAAAGATAGGTTGCGATACAGCAAAAAGTGTTCTTGTGTTGTCTGATGAAGAGTTGGAGCGCCGAACTGATCTTGAAAAAGAAACTATTGCTGATGTGAAGAAGATATTAAAAGAAGAATTTGCCAGTGAATAATATTTTTAATTCATTGACCGGTTATATATAAAACATAATTTTAAATTTAAACTACCTGCGTTATTTAATAAGGCAGGCAAGGAGAGGCTTAATGGCAGAAGTAAATACACCACGGGTAATGGCTGCGGCCAAAGAATTCAACATAGGTAAAGATACCTTGGTAGACTTTCTTGTGTCCAAAGGATTTGAAGGGGAAGATCTAAACCCTAATTCCAAAATCTCGGAAGAGATGTATCGTGTACTACAGGTCGAATTTCAGCCGGATAAGGTCGCTAAGCAAAAAGCAGAGCAAATTGATCTTCCCAAAAATGCCGTCGCTGATTACAAAAAAAGACGAGATGAGCAGGACCTTTCATTCAATAAAAAAGAAGCTGTAAAAGCAAAAGAGGAAGTTGCATTACCTGAACCTCCCGTAGAAGAAGTAACACCACCGGAAATTGTAGTTCCGGAACCTGTGATTGTAGCTGAAAAACCAGTAGAACCAATAAAGGAAATAATAATAAAAGAGCCCGCCCCTCTGCCTCCGGCTCCTGAAATGATTAAAATAGATGCTCCTGAAGTTGAAGGACCTAAAGTGGTAGATAAAATAGATTTAAGTACTATTGATTCTTCTACCCGTCCAAAGAAAGATGCCGGTAAAAAAGCTGCGGCGGCTAAGCCAAAAGATACAAAAACGAAACCCCCGGAGATAGAAATAATTGAAGATGTTCAACCTGGAGTAAAACTACAGGAAGTAAAGTTAGAAGCGGAACCTGTTGTTATCACAAATATAAGAGCAACAAAGCTTGAAGGCCCCAAAATAATGGGCAAAATAGACCTTCCATCTAATAATAGCACAAGACCAAAACCTTCTGATGAAAGAAGAAAGCGTAAACGTATACCTGTTGAAAAGAAATCAACTGGCAATAACCAGCCGGGTAATTTTCAGCGACCTCAAACTACCAGGCCACCGGCTGGAGGAGGAAGATTTAACAGGAATGCGCCTGCGGTAAATCGTCGCGAAGAGAAGGAAATTGATCAAAAAGAAATACAAGATAAAATAAAAGAGACCCAGGCAAAACTTGCCGGATCAGGTGGCAGGGGCAAAAGCCTCAAGGCTAAATATCGAAGGGCTAAGCGTGAAGAAGCAGCTGAAAGTGTTGGAGAAGAAGCGACAGATAATAAGTTGCAAGTAACAGAGTTTATTTCCGTAAGTGAGTTTGCCAATCTTATGGATGTAAGTTTTGCTGATGTAATAAGCAAATGTATGAGCTTGGGGATTATGGTTTCAATTAACCAAAGACTTGAGGCTGATGTTATAGAATTGGTAGCGGGTGAATTTAATTATGAAGTAGAATTTATTGGAATAGATGATGAAGGAGATCGTGAAGAAGAGGAAGAAGAGGATAATGAAGAAGATCTCGTTCAACGTCCGCCAATTGTAACCATAATGGGCCACGTTGATCATGGCAAAACTTCTCTGCTTGACTACATACGCAAAGCCAATGTAATTGCCGGGGAGGCGGGTGGTATTACTCAGCACATTGGTGCTTACGAAGTAACAACCAAAGACGGAAGAGCAATTACATTTCTTGACACTCCCGGCCACGAAGCATTTACGGCTATGCGTGCCCGTGGTGCAAAAGTTACTGACATTGCTGTAATTGTAATTGCTGCTGACGATGCTGTAATGCCGCAAACAAAAGAAGCTATTTCGCATGCCCAGGCTGCAAATGTTCCCATGATATTTGCTCTTAATAAGATTGACAAAGACGGCGCAAACCCCGAGAAAATTAAAGAGCAACTTTCCGCCATGAACATTTTGGTAGAAGACTGGGGTGGAAAATATCAAAGCCAGGAAATCAGCGCACGACAAGGTCTTCATGTTGATGCCCTTTTAGATAAGATATTGCTTGAGTCAGATTTACTTGAACTTAAAGCTAATCCTGAAAAAGCTGCCAACGGGACCGTAATTGAAGCTTCACTTGACAAGGGACGTGGTTATGTAGCAACTATATTGGTACAAAATGGGACTTTAAAACAAGGCGACCTTTTAGTTTCTGGACAGAATTACGGTAGAGTGAAAGCAATGTTCAACGAAAGAAACCAAAGAGTTGAAGAAGCTCCACCGGCAACTCCTGTCTTAATCCTTGGCTTGAATGGCGCCCCTCAGGCTGGTGAAACGTTTAAAGTATACGATGATGAATCTGAAGCGAAGGATACTGCTAACCGAAGGGCGCAGATATTACGTGAGCAGGGAATTCGGGCGAAAAAACATATTACCCTTGACGAGATTGGCCGCAGGCTTGCGCTTGGAAATTTCAAAGAGCTTAACTTGATCATTCGTGCTGATGTGGATGGTTCAGTGGAAGCATTGAGTGATTCATTACAAAAATTGAGCACTGAAGAAATTGTTGTGAGTGTAGTTCATAAAGGAGTGGGACAGATCACTGAAAGCGATGTATTGCTTGCAACCGCATCTGATGCGGTAATAATAGGATTTAATGTAAGGCCAGCCTTGCAGGCGTCTAAGCTTGCTGAAAATGAGGGGGTGGAGATAAAAACATATTCTATTATTTACGATGCAATTGATGAAGTGAAGAGTGCTATGGAAGGAATGCTTGAACCAAAGATCCAGGAAAAAATACTTGGCATACTGGAAGTAAAAGAAACCTATAAATTTGATAAAATAAGCGTTGCGGGTTGTATCGTTATTGAAGGTAAGGTAGCACGTAATAATCGTGTCCGGCTTGTTCGGGATGGTATTATCATCTTCACCGGGGAGCTTGGAAGTCTCAAGAGATTTAAGGATGATGTAAAAGAAGTTTCCAATAATATGGAATGCGGCGTAAGTATAAAAAACTACAGCGATACAAGATCTGGCGATATGATTGAAGCCTTTGAAGAGGTGGAAATCAAGAGGACATTATAGTAAACACCGGCTCTCTTCTTTAACATAAAGGCTTTAACTTTTAACTATTCTAAAAAACATCTCACGTTTTACATGTGTATTTTTGGCAGGCCTATATTATAAGTATTGCCATCACTCTTTTTACTGTTTACACTTAAGTTTTCACGAATGAAAAAAAGTTTTTTTACAATTAGCTTTCTCCTTTGCGTTAGTACACTATTTGCTCAAACCAAAAGAATTGTCGCAGATAAGATAATTGCTACTGTAGGGGACAAAATAATTTTAAAAAGTGAAATTGATAATAGTATTTCTGATATGCAACGCCAGGGAGTTGAAGTTCCGGCTAATGGCAAATGCCTTCTTCTTGAGCAGGCATTAGGATTAAAAGCGTTGGTCCTCCAGGCTGAAATTGATTCTATTCCGGTGTCAGAAGAAGAAGTAGAAGCCGATATAGATAATAAGATCAGGTATTTTATTAACCAATACGGTTCGAAAGAGGTAGTAGAGCAAATTGCGGGTAAATCTTTATTTCAACTAAAAGAAGATTTTAAACAGACATTCCGTGAGCAAAAGCTTGCGCAGGGAGAGCGTGATAAAATTGTGGCTGAGGTAAGGATAACTCCCAAGGAAGTTCAGGAATACTATGAAACAATTCCGAAAGATAGCCTGTTGTATTATGATTCTCAGCTCGAAGTAGGTGAAATTGTAATTTATCCTAAGGCAGGCCGGGATCTTGAAACATATGCGATTGACCAATTGAAAGAGTATAAAAAAGAAGTGGAGGATGGCACTAAAAAATTTGAAGTACTCGCTTCATTGTATACTGATGATCCAGGCAGCAAAGAAACCGGCGGCAGGTACGAAATAAACCGTAATGAGAAAACATGGGATCCCATTTTTCTTGCGAAGGCTTTTAGTTTAAAAGATGGCCAGGTTTCCAGTATTTTCAAAACAAAATTTGGCTACCATATTATTCAAATGGTGAGTCGCCGTGGAGACGATGCGGTGATCAGGCACATTTTAAAAATACCCCAGGTAAGCTCTATCGAAGTAAACCAGGCAAAGGAAAGATTAGATTCAATTACAACAAAACTCGTTTCAGGTGAACTTCAATTTGGCGAAGCCGTTTCAAAATATAGTGAAGATGAAAACAGCAAGTTTACCGGCGGTAGAATACCCGCAAGAGATGGGAGCACATTTGTAAGTATTGACCAGCTTGATAAAGATCTCGTGCTGATGCTTAAGGATCTTAAGGTGGGAGATTATTCTCCTGCTACAGAATTTACTGATGACCGCGGTAAAAAAGCAGTACGCATTGTCCAGGTGATAACTAAAACTCAGCCACACCGGGAAAATCTTAAAGATGACTATGATAAGGTAGCCCAAAGAGCTATGGAAGAGAAAAAAAATGAAGTGCTTGAAAATTGGTTCTCACAGAAGATTCCTTCATTTTATGTAAAGATTACTGAAGAATATAAAGACTGCCCAGAAATGAAAAAATGGGACTCAACGATAACAGCCCAGAAATAAACTAATCCTGGCAACCGTGATTGAAATTAAAAATTACGAGTTTACTCCTTCACCGTTAAAAGAAAGAAAAAGATTTTAATTAATATGTTTGTCTTTGGCTTGTCTTTAATAATAGCTTAAATTTGCGGCTTCATTTCACTCAATGAGCGACGAAATAAAACATGAATGCGGGCTCGCCTTCATGAGATTACGCAAACCTTTTTCATTTTACCGACAAAAATACGGGACTGTACTCTACGGGCTGAATAAGCTGTACCTGTTAATGGAAAAACAGCATAATCGGGGCCAGGACGGTGCGGGAATTGCTGCTGTGAAACTTAATACCGAACCAGGATATCCTTTTCTCCACCGAATTCGCAGTTCTGCTAACCAGGCTATAGCTGATGTTTTTTCACAGATTGAGAACCAAATAAACGAGATTGAAAAATACCATCCTGAGATACAACAACATGCCGGGCTAATGAAAGGGCATGTAGATTTTTTGGGAGAATTATTATTAGGTCATCTTCGATATGGAACACAGGGGAAAAATAATGTTCAGTTTTGCCACCCTTTTATTAAGCGAAATACTATTCCTGCCCGCAACCTTGCACTTGCCGGAAATTTTAATCTTGTAAATAAAGACGAATTATTTTCTCTGATTAATTCTCATCCTGATGAGCTTGACAGGCAGAGTGATCTTGGCGCCATGATGGATGTGATTTACCATTTCCTGGTTCAGGCAGATGAGGCATCTCCAGGTAACATCGATATTGCGCAAGTGTTAAAGAAGTCTGTTTCACTTTTTGACGGAGGTTTTACATTTGGGGGCCTTACGGGTTGTGGGAAAGGTTTTGTTGTAAGAGATGCCAATGGAATAAGGCCATGCTATTATTATGTGGATGAGGAGGTAATTATTGCGACGAGCGAAAGGGCGGCTATACGTACTGCCTTTAACGTAGGAGAAAACGAGGTAAAAGAATTGATGCCGGGAAATGCACTTATCGCAGAAGCTGATGGGAGCTATTCTATTCAGCAAATTCTTGAGCCGAGAGAAAGGAAAGCCTGCAGTTTTGAGCGAATATATTTTTCCCGTGGTAATGATGAAAAAATTTACAGGGAAAGGATTGCGTTAGGTTATCACTTAAGTGAAAGGGTACTTAATGCCGTAGACTATGATCTTAAAAACACGATTTTTTCTTTTATTCCTAATACAGCGGAAACCGCTTTTTATGGAATGCTCAAAGGAGCCGAAGACTATTTGAATAAAATAAAAATAGAAAGGATATTAAGCTGGAAAAAAGATTTTAACGAAGATGAACTGGCAGAAATGATAAGTCGGAAAGTGCGAATGGAGAAGATAGCTATTAAAGATGTGAAGCTGCGTACTTTTATTTCAGCCGATACCGGAAGGAACGAAATGGTTCAGCATGTATATGATATTACGTATGGTACAGTCAAAAAGAATGAAGATACACTTGTGGTAATTGATGATTCTATTGTAAGAGGTACTACACTTAGACAAAGTATTATTCGCATGCTTGCGCGGCTTCAACCGAAAAGAATCATTATTGTTTCTTCTGCGCCTCAAATACGTTATCCTGACTGTTATGGAATCGATATGAGTAAGCTTGGTGAATTTGTAGCTTTTAAAGCAGCAATGGATTTGATCAAGGAAAGAAAATTGGATTGCATCCTGGTTGAATTAATGGAAAAATGCAAAGACCTTCAGCGAAATAATAAATTACATACTGAAAATGTAGTGAGAGAAGTATATAAGCCATTTACTTTAGATGAAATTTCTAAAAAAATAGCCCAACTTATTACACCCGCCGAGATTGATGTACCTGTTGATGTAATTTATCAAACTATTGAGGACTTGCATGATAGCTGTCCCACAAATTTAGGCGACTGGTATTTTACGGGGAATTATCCGACACCCGGGGGTAATCGGGTTGTAAATAAAGCATTCATGAATTATATCGAGGGAAAGAATGTCAGAGGTTATTAAATAATACATTTTTTATTTTAAAATACCTGGTAATTCTTTCAAATCGAACCTTATAAATTAAATCTAATAAGTTAAATTGAAAACACTTCTATTAGTGCGACATGCAAAAAGCAGTTGGAATAATCTTTCAATTTCAGATTTTGACAGACCATTAAATGATCGTGGTAAAGAGGACGCACCTTTGATGGCAAAAAGAATGAAGGATAGGAAAATCAAAATAGACTGTTTTGTTTCAAGCCCTGCAAAACGTGCTAAAACAACGGCAAAGGTTTTTATGAAATCTTATGATCAGGACAAAAAAGACCTTGTTCTTATCCCTACACTTTATGAAGCATCGATAAATGATTTCTACAATGCAATTGAAAATATGAACGATAAGTTTGATAGCATTGCTGTTTTCTCCCATAATCCGGGAATAACAGAATTTGTAAACTCGCTTACGAGTCACACGATTGATAATATGCCCACCTGCGGCGTCTTCGCAGTTTCAATACCGGTAAAAAAATGGATAGATTTTAAGAATACCAGCAAAGAATTGCTATTCTTTGATTTTCCTAAAAACGATTAAAAATTTTGTAAGTTATTATTGCATTGCAAATTTTTTTGAGATTTTACGTTGAGAATAAATTCAGCAATAATTGTTTTATAGGTATCCATATCATCGTTGCGCATTAGAAATGGAAATTCTGCAGCTTTTAATAAAGCGTCTACAAGCTTAAAGTTTTTTTGTTTTACAGTGAAAAAATTTTTCTTTCCCATAAGATAAGAAGCAAGATATTCCTGTTCTGGTTGCCCTGGCGTCGGTACAAGTATTGCCTTCTTCCTGATTTTTATAAGATCCATAATTGTTGTGTAACCACTGCGGCAAATAATCATTTCCGATTGCAGAAAAGCCTGGTTCATATCTTTAGCAGAAAGATGGTTGACGATAGTTAAGAAGGAATTTTGAGATGTAATATTTTGCGTCTCTGCTGGTAACCCCCTTACAACTAAAGCAGTCTTTTCGAAAAAATTAAGTTGGTCTAAAATAATGTTTTCGAAAATTGTTCGTTGTGGTTCTGGTCCGGAAATGGAGACAAAGAGATTATAAATCTTATCACCTACGGTCATATTTTCAAATCTTGATAAAGCACCAATATAAATAGCATTTTTTTGAAGTTTTTGAGGATGTGACAGTTCACCGGCCAATCCATTTTCTTTAAAATCCGGAACCCAGCATTCATCATATTTTTTTATGAATTGGTCATGAATAAACCGCGCCATCCTATCTGAAAAAAAATTACCTGTTTTTATTGAAAGCTGGTGCGTTATATAAATTGAAAATAGGCCGGGGTTAAACATTCCGAACCTGTTATCTGATATTACTATATCTGGCTGATATTTTATTATTGCTTTTTGCAACCATCTATACTCTTTTGAGATAGTGAGCATAAGCGATGGTAACTGTAATAATAACTTAAACAGTAATAATTTACTCTTTCGACTATACTTAATATTATAACCAAAAAGAGGTAAGATTTTTGTGGTTGGGAATTCTTTTTTTAACAGGAAATAAATGTCATCATTTGCAGCTAGGATAACTTCACAATGCTGATTCTGAATCTCCTTAATAATTGGAATACATCGTGTTACGTGTCCAAGTCCCCAATTTAAGGGAGCAACTAAAACCTTCAGTTTATTGTTAGAATTATTATTATTTTTTCTTTTTTGCAAAACAATGCAATAATTGTTTGTGAAAATAGTTTAATTTAGGTATCAATTTTATGAAATACTTTTATAAAATCCTTCTGCTTGTATTTATTATCGTATCTGTTTTTGCTATTAGTTGTAATGTATCAAAAAAAAGCAATTGCGGATGTCCTAATAAAAAGGGTATGATAGGGTATTAGTACTTAAACCATTATCCATCATGAACAAATTTAACCGGGATCTTTTGGTGTTGTTCAAAGAAGAATTAATGAACCCCCAGGCGATAGAACATGAAGTAGAATTACTTCATGAGTTGTTGTTTTGTGTTGAAAAAATTGATAATCTCATTATTGCACATGAAGTAATCAATTGTAATAAGTACAAAATATTTTCT
>JBKJRY010000075.1:0-16930 GCA_046593045.1 Chitinophagaceae bacterium
ATTACAGCGAAGATAATTGCCATCTTCAGCTTGCCCGGCTTTATTTTGTTCATAGGATAATCAGCAGCGTCGATGATCTGCATTAGCGGGATACTTTTTAAATATTGAAAGCGTGCTAATTCAAGATTTTTAAACATTTCTGCGTAAGCTGTACCATATACTTGCGAATTACTTTGAGCTTTTAACAACGGCACTTCCGCACTCGCAAAAGCAGTATTTAGATTGGCATCTTGCGTTACAGCTTTACTGGTTATAGTTTGTTCAAGTTTACCTTTCATCTCGGGCACTCTTTTTTCCAGGATCTCTAAAGTTTCTTTGGCCTTTTTGGTCTTGATTTCAGTATAAAAATGATTGGTCACATCTATTAGCTTGTCGGTGAAAATCTTTGTGAATTTTTCGTCTTGGCTGTTTACCATCAGTTCGTAAATATTAAGTTTCCGATCTGGTCTTCTCGCAAGAATATGAAAATTTTTAAAATCCAAAAAAACATTGTAAAGCAAACTGTCTTTAGCATATGACAGGTTATCCCTGGTGTCACCGGGATAGAAATGAATGGTATTTTCTGACTTATTGTCTCTATTATCTTTATTCACATGTTCGAGATAAAATTCAATCAAAGTCATTGGCTTAGTATCGAATGTATCAACCGATAGTAAGGCGCCCTCAATCATACGCCGGCTCTGCATTATTTCGAGAATATTATCTCCCGTAAAAATATCCTGTGCACCACCTAGCGAAATACCAAATTGTGCGGCAAGGCTAAACGCTCCGCCATTACCTCCCTGTGAACCTCCCTCATCTAATGCAAATGATAAATAGCTTTCATAAACCGTTTTTTGTTTGACGGCATAACTGAACCCTGCAACGGCACCAACCAGGCCAATGATTACAAATAACCACCACCGCTTTATAATATTCCTGAAAATAGTAAGCATAAGGAGACTTTCAGAATCTTCTCCTGCATGCGAATACGTTTCATTTTCATTTTGTACCATAATACCCGGTTTATTTCGTGAGATTAATAATCACGTTTGCCAGTATGCCCAATGCGGAAACTATTAAAGCTAGTTCTCCCGTCCCAAGTCTTGCACGATTATTCTTCTCTTTTTGCGGTACATAAATTTCCGACCTGGGTGTCACCGAAGGATAACTTTTGAACCATAAAAAATGTGTTACCGATGCAGCTTTTCCGTCCGGATGAATAACAAGGGCACCCGTTTTACGGGCAAATGCAGTAAAATTTCCCGCTTGCTCTACATAATATTTAAGACTCTTATTTGCTTTATATGGAACAATAGTTGGAAAATAAACTTCGCCTGATATTTTTACAAGGTTAGTAGTCCGGTTTACAGTTAATACATCTCCCTCCTCAAGCGCAAGATTTTCAGTACTTTTAGGATCAGATAAAGCTGTTGCAAGATCGACACTTATTAAATCATAAGTCTTATAAATTTCTTCCTTTAATCTTTGATTTTGGGCAAGGCTGTCAGGGTCAATATTTAAAACCCTTTGAAACAGTTGTTCTTTTTCCTGGATGGTGAGGTTAGATTTTATATTTCTCCTTATTGTAATAGAAGTGCTGTCAGCAGAAGCTTTAAAACCTCCGGTTCTTTCTATAACATCACTAATTCTATCACCACTTTTTTCCAGGCCATAACGGCCAGGGCTTCTTACTTCTCCTAATACTAATACACTTCGTTGTTGACTATAACCTGGGAGGGTTTTAATAATTACCATATCAAATGGCTGCAGGTAAAAGCTTTTTTGAGCTTCAGCCTGAGAGGTAAGATCGATATTGAATAACTCACTTTCGCTATGGTTCGCTTTTGTTATGTTAGCATCTTTTATCCTTCTTGCTATTTCTATGTTAGATGAATCACCTGATTCGGTAAAACCACCTACTGAAAGCAAAAGATCATGAAGTGTCATGTTTTCGCGCCATTGAACCATACCTGGTTTACGAACGTTTCCTTCTACAGAAATATAATTTTTATCATTAAAATCAAAGATGGAGTGTACAAAAAGCGAATCATCCTTTTTCAATATCACATCATGGTTGTATTTCAAAACCGAATCCAGATCTATTGAGAGAATAGTGGGTAATTTGTTTTCAAAAATTCTGAAAATAGAAGCTCTTTTTGTATAAGCATCAACACTCAGGCCGCCAGCTTTTTCGATCAGCCCTTTGACCGTGATGCCTGGTTCCAACTCGTAGGGCCCCGGTCTTAACACTGATCCTGAAACGACAATACGGTTTCCAAATTCTTCCTGCAATTTTCCAACAACATATTCATCACTGCCATTTATCTTAAATGAATTGTATGCTGATGAAGACAGGTCAATTATCTTTTTCTCAGTATCAGTAATCCTTATTATGGACACGGCACCCCGGTATGCATTATCAGTAAAACCGCCTGAGTATTTTAGCAGGTCATTAAAAGTTTCCGAATCAAGCATTTCAAATTTGCCTACCCTTTTTACATTTCCCGAAAGAGTAACGCGATTTTTGTAATAAGGTATTCTTATAACATCGCCTTCCTGCAGAAGAATATTGTCTTTTTGATTTCCTTCAACTAAAAAGTCATACAAGTCTGCTGTTCTCTTTATCTCGTTTCCACGAATAACTTCTATATCGCGATAACTTCCCATGGGTGTAGGACCGCCACACAAGTAGAGGATATTGTAAAGTGTGGTTAAAGAGGAAACAGTAAATGTTCCAGGTTTTACAGCCTGCCCTATCACCGTTACTCTTATACTTCTTATCTTCCCGAGTGAAATTTGCACTTTGGTTTGCCCTGTCCTGATGGCGCTGTATATGGTTGAAGCAAGTTTAGATTTTATTTTTTCGCCAGCCTGTTCAATACTTAAGCCACTAACCAATATAGGACCCACATTTGGAATATATATTTCACCGCGTTCATTCACTCTCAGGTTATATTGCTTTTCGCTATAGCCATATATCGATAATACGATTTCATCATCCGGCCCTAAAATATATCCCATGGGGGCGGGAATACGCAAATTGGGTTCAAAAACGAGGCTGTTACTGGTAAATAGTTCCGAGCCAAAAATGGTTTGGTCATTTATAAAAATCCGCGAAGGAATATTGGAATTAGCACTGTCGTATTGATGCTGTACGGTAGTGTCCCCTATAATATTAGTTGTAGCATTATCAGTTTGCAAAGGTTGCTTGCTTTTAAGTATTAACTGCAAGCGGTTCCGCAGTTTGGTAATTTCAGTTGCTGGTAAGCCTCTTTCTGCAACCAATCTGTATAATTGAGATTCAGAAATTCCGGTCTCTGCTGCCTTGTTATACATAGATTTGAGTTCATCGTCAGGATAATCGGCTACATTAACATTACTAAGATCTCTGGCGTTGAATAAATTAATTTGAGCATGTGCCGGGCTGGAATAAAATAGCATGGTAACTAAAACGAATAAAACTATTCCGACTATTTTCATTTATTTCTTCGTTTAGACGTTTTCTTGTTAATATTGGGACCTTAAAAATTGCGTGCGAAGTTAATAATATTTTCGCTTATGATACTGTAGGTAGAGGCAGGGATCAGAAGTGGCGAAGCCATAGTGTACGTTCGTATTTCAAATAAATCAACAATTTATCTTTCGGCCTGAATTAAGAAGGGTGAAACGTGACATGAAAAATTTCCCGCTTACATAATATCAGAAAAGACTATTGTTATTAAAGCCCCCTGGGTTAAGTAATTCCTTTCAAGTATTCACCATAACCACTTTTCGCAAATTTATCAGCAAGGAGATTCAATTGATTCCTATCAATAAAATGCATGCGATAGGCAATCTCTTCCAGGCAGCCAATTTTAAAGCCCTGCCGTTTTTCTATTACTCTTACAAATTCTGATGCATCATGTAATGATTCGAATGTCCCTGTATCAAGCCAGGCAAACCCCCGGTCAAGCAACGCAACTTTTAATTTTTTATCAGCAAGATATTTCCGATTCACATCGGTAATTTCATATTCACCTCTTAGCGAAGGTTGAATATTTTTGGCAATTTCCACAACGGCATTATCATAGAAGTAGAGTCCCGGAACAGCATAATTTGATTTTGGTTTTGCTGGTTTTTCTTCAATACTTATGGCGATATTGTCTTTATCAAATTCTACTACCCCATACCTTTCAGGATCACTGACAGGATAAGCGAAAATAACAGCTCCGTCCGGTTCAGCAGATTTTTGCAAAAGGTGTGAAAAGCCACTTCCATAAAAAATATTATCCCCTAAAACCAGTGCCACTGCATCTTTTCCTATAAATTTTTCACCTATTACAAATGCCTGCGCAAGCCCATTGGGTTTTTCCTGAACTTCAAACTGAATATTGCATCCCAACTGCTTTCCATCTCCCAGCAGCCTGATAAACTGGCCCTGGTCTTCCGGCGTGGTAATTACCAGGATTTCCCTGATGCCGGCAAGCATTAAGGTGCTGAGAGGATAATAGATCATTGGCTTATCATATATAGGCATTAGTTGTTTGCTTATTCCCATTGTAATTGGATACAGCCTGGTTCCGCTTCCGCCTGCTAGGATAATTCCCTTCATTTATAGTGCGTTAAAATAAGTTTGGAATGGTTGGAAAAAGCGTTAGAATACCTTTGTGCCGCTAAAATCATTCTACTCTTTCCCGTATTGTTTCTCATAATATTTCCTGTAAGCCCCGCTGGTTACATCATTTAGCCACTCACTATTGTTCAAATACCAATCTATTGTTTTTGACAAGCCTTCCTCAAATTGTAAAGAAGGTTTCCAGCCTAATTCATTCTTCAATTTTGTAGCATCAATCGCATAACGAAGATCGTGGCCTGCACGATCTTTTACAAAAGTGATCAGTTTTTCCGACGTACCTTTTCCGCGGTTAAGTTTCTCGTCCATTTGCCTGCACAATTCCTTAATAATGTCGATATTTTTCCATTCATTGTGTCCCCCGATATTATACGTTTCCCCCGGTTTCCCGTTATGGAATATGGTATCAATTGCTCGTACATGATCTTCGACAAACAACCAGTCACGTACGTTTTCGCCTTTGCCATAAATGGGCAGAGGTTTATTGTGAATGATGTTGTGAATGCAAAGAGGAATCAATTTTTCAGGAAAATGAAAAGGGCCATAATTGTTTGAACAGTTAGAAATAATAACCGGTAGCTTATAAGTATGGTAAAATGCTCTTACAAAATGGTCGGAAGACGCTTTTGATGCGGAGTAGGGGCTACGTGGATCGTAAGAGGTTTCTTCGGTAAAAAGGCCATCTTCTCCAAGTGTGCCATACACTTCATCAGTAGAAATGTGGTAAAATAATTTATTAGTGTAATTGTCCTTCCAGGCATCTTTGGCTACCTGGAGTAAGGTTACAGTTCCCAATACATTGGTTTTGACGAATGCAAGTGGATCGGTAATGGAGCGATCAACATGACTCTCTGCGGCGCAGTGAAGTACAGCTGTAAAATGATGTTTTTCGAAAAGCTCCCTGACGAGATCGGAATCCTGGATGTCTCCCTTTATAAAAGCATAATTGGATGCATCCTCTGTATCCCGGAGATTTTCAAGATTGCCCGCATAAGTAAGTTTATCAAGATTTACAATTTTGTAAGCCGGGTATTTATTGACAAAAAGGCGCGTGAGATGTGAACCTATAAAGCCTGCACCACCGGTAATTAATATTATATGTTTCATTCAGAATTTTCGAATGGTGCAAAATTATTAGTAATAATCAGGCACGCCGGTTTTAAGAATCAGTAATAAAAATTCAAAACATTCAATTCGCACCCTGGGCTCTTGATTTTATAATCCCATTGCAGGATTTTCATCAATAATTCCTTCTTTTGAAACCCTGCTTATTACGCGACCGGGATTTCCAAGTACAAGCATATGTGGCGGAACATTTTTAGTGATAACTGCCCCTGCCCCTACCATTGAATATTCTCCTATCTCGATGCCGCACATAATAGTTGCATTCGCACCTATGGATGCACCTCTTTTAACAAGCGTTTTTTTGAATTCATGCTTCCTGTCAATAAAGCTCCTGGGATTTATAACGTTGGTAAAAGTAACTGAAGGGCCGATGAATACGTCATCTTCTACAGTAACACTATTATATAGTGATACGTTATTTTGGACTTTTACACCATTCCCTATTACAACATTATTATCCACAAATATATTCTGACCGAGATTGCAATTACTGCCGATTTTCGCTCCCGGCATTATATGACAAAAATGCCAGACGTGGGTGCCGTCACCGATTTGAGCGCCCTGGTCAACTACCGCGGTCGGATGAACTGAGATTTGTTTTTCCATTTCAAAAATAAATTTTCCTTTCTATTAAAACTTTATTGAGTATATAAAAATAGTATTTACTAACAGTATACCTTTTTTTTAATCAAAAAAAATAATAATTATCTAATTTTTGCATAGGGGTTTTCCAGGTTATAAGGATCCGGGCTGTTAATAACCGGATGGTATAACTTTGCACCTATGCATTACGCTTCAGTAGAAAATTTAAGTAAATCATTTGGGATAAGAAAACTTTTTAGCAACATTAGTTTTCATGTGGAAGAAGGGGATAAAATTGCTTTCGTGGCACGCAATGGAACAGGTAAATCAACACTTCTCCGGATCATCGCAGGGCTGGATACCGCAGACGAAGGAACCGTTTGGGTGCATAAAGATGTAAAAGTGATTATGCTACAGCAGGACACTGCCTTTGAAAATGAGCGTTCCATCTGGGATAATATTCTCAATCTCGATAATCCGGTGGTGCAATTGGTGAAGGAATACGAGATGCTGCTGGAAGAAGATATTCATGATGAAGTTAGAATTAGTCACCTGGTTACTGAACTTACGGAGGCCGATGCCTGGAATTTTGAAAGTGACCTGAAACAAATATTAGGGAAACTAAACCTCCATCACCTGAATGAACCTGTGAAAAATTTAAGTGGCGGGCAACGTAAAAGGGTTGCACTTGCCCAGGCCCTAATCGAATCGCAATTGCATGAAGGCAAATGCCTGCTGATACTTGACGAGCCTACTAACCACCTTGATGTAGAAATGATCGAATGGCTGGAGAATTTTTTAGCCTCTAACAAAAGCACTCTGCTTTTGGTAACCCACGACCGGTATTTTTTAGATACGGTTTGTAATGAAATCGTAGAACTCGAGGATGAGAAATTATATGTTTATAAAGGAGATTATGATTATTTTTTGGAACAAAAATCATTAAGGCTGGAAGTGCAGCAAAGCGAATTTCAAAAAGATAAAAATATCTTTCGCAAAGAACTGGAGTGGATGCGAAAGCAGCCGAAGGCACGCACCACCAAATCTAAAAGCAGGCAGGATGCCTTTGTAGAAGTAGAGGAAAGGGTAAACCAGAAAAAAGAAGTAGCAGAAGTATCGTTGCAGGTAAAGATGACAAGGCTGGGTGGTAAAGTGCTGGAGATGAAAAAGGTGTACAAATCGTACGGAGATAAAGTGATCATGAGGGGGTTTGATTATACTTTTAAAAGAGGTGAGCGGATTGGAATTGTAGGTAAAAACGGAACAGGCAAATCAACTTTTTTGAAAGTAGCCCTTGACCTTGTTCCACCTGATAGCGGTAAAATAAACCATGGAGATACGGTCGTATTCGGAAATTTTGCGCAGGAAGGCTTGCAATATAAAGAAGATAAAAGAGCGATTGAGTATGTAAAAGATTTTGCAGAATTTTTTCCTTTGGCAGATGGAAGTAAGATAAGTGCTACGCAGTTCATGGAAAAGTTTGGCTTTACTGCACAGCAACAGTTTACACCACTAAGTAAATTAAGTGGCGGAGAGAAAAGAAGGCTTCATCTGTTAAGTATTTTATTCAAAAATCCAAATTTTCTTGTACTTGATGAGCCCACCAATGACCTTGATTTACAAACATTGCGGACTCTTGAAGAATTCTTACAGGATTTTCCCGGCTGTATTTTAATTGTCAGCCATGACCGTTATTTCATGGATCGCCTGGTAGATCATCTTTTTGCATTTGAGGGTGAGGGAGAAATAAAAGATTTCCCCGGAAACTACAGCCAATACAGACTTTGGAAGCAACTGGAAGAAAATAAGCCGCAACCTTTTGCAAAAACTTCTGCTACTTCGCAGCAGTTAAATAATAAACCTGCAACCGGCGATAAACAAAAGCTGTCTTTCAAAGAAAAAACGGAATTTGAAAAACTGGAAAAGGAAATACCAGCTTTAGAAAAAGAGAAGAAATTATTGGAAGTAAAAATGAATAACGGCGGATTAGAGTATGATAAGCTACAGGTGGCCGCGGAAAGAGTCAATGAAATAATTGTGGTGCTCGATCAAAAAGAAATGCGCTGGCTTGAGCTGAGTGACAGAGACTAGGCAGGACCAGTCGCTGAATATTTTTGATAATGATGTTGCCCAGGATCTATGCGGTTTCTTTTATTTTTGCTACCAAAGTTTCAGCCTTGAGGGGGTTAAAAATTTTGTTTGTACTTAAAAAAAATCTACTTGATATGAGAAGACATTTGCCTTCATTTCTGTCCCTATTCTTGTTTATCAGTTTTTGTCTCAATACAAGTGCCGAAGTTCGCTTGCCAGCCATCCTCGGTAGCCACATGGTATTGCAACAAAATAGCGATGTAAAAATCTGGGGCTGGTGCGACCCCTCTGAAAAAATAAAAGTCACTTCGGGATGGAGTGAAATCGTTGACAGCACAATCGGCAATGCCGATGGCAAATGGGTACTCACGATTAAAACTCCGTCGGCTGGCGGCCCATATCCACTTACTATAAATGGTCAGAACAAGATTGTATTGGAAGACGTTTTAATAGGTGAAAACTGGGTTTGCAGCGGGCAAAGTAACATGGAGATGAGTTATAGCTGGGGCATTAATCAATACACCAACTATATTGAATTTGCGAATAATAAAAGCATTCGCTTATTTCACGTTCCAAGATTAACTGCGCAATATCCTCAGGACGATACAAAAGGCGAGTGGGTGGTTTGCAGCCCTGAGAATATCAACACATTTAGTTTGGCGGGGTATTTTTTTGGAGAAAAATTACAAAAGACATTGTCCGTTCCCGTGGGGCTTATTGAAGCAGCGTGGGGTGGCACTCCTGCAGAAGTGTGGACACCTTACGAAGTAATTCAAAACAATGCTGCAATAAAAAAGGCTGCCGACAGCTTGAAAGATATTCCATGGGGTCCAATTCGCCCGGCAAGGATTTATAATGCGATGATTTACCCAATTACGGACTTTGCCATAGCCGGGGTTATCTGGTACCAGGGCGAAGCAAACGTAGGCGCAGCAGCCACTTACAAGGAATTGTTTTCTTCTATGATCACTTCATGGCGCAAAGCATGGAAAGAAGATTTTCCATTTTATTTTGTACAGATAGCACCTTATGCAGGTTATGGAAAAGATATTTCCGCCGCCCTGCTGCAGGAAGCGCAAACTAAAACAACAGTTCTTGCTAAAACCGGAATGGTCGTGATAAATGATTTAGTTACAGACATAAATAATATTCATCCTACAGATAAAAAAGATGTCGGTATTCGGTTAGCCAATTATGCGTTGGCAGATACGTATGGTAAAACCGGACTCGCTTATAAGAACCCGAAGTATAAAGACATGCAAATACAAAAAGACAAGGTGAAAATAAATTTTGAAAATACAGGTGCCGGGTTAGTAAGCAAAAATGGCCCCCCCTCCCACTTTTATATTTCGGGAGCAGATAAAATATTTATGCCGGCTACAGCAAAAATTGACGGCAACAGTGTGATCGTTTCCAATAAGGCAATTAAAGAACCTGTTGCCGTCCGTTACGGATTTACAAACGATGCGATGCCCAATCTTTTCGCTAAAGATGGCTTGCCTGTAAATACATTTCGCACGGACGACTGGAACGAGGTGAATACAATTATTCAATAAATTTCTTTATAAAAATTTACTGTAATGAAACCTAAATGTTTCATAATCATCTTTTCCATCTTAGCATTTTGCACTTCAGCAAATGCACAGCCGGTAAATGATCACGGTAAGCTGCATGTAGATGGAGTTCAGCTAAAAGATGAACATGATAATACAGTAGTCTTGCGTGGTATGAGCTTTGGCTGGCATTGCTTTCACCCCAGGTTTTATAATGCAGGGACAGTTCAGTGGCTTTCTAAAGATTGGGGTTGCTCGGTTGTAAGAGCCGCGATGGGTGTAGAACCTAAGAACGGATATATCGATAAGCCTGATTGGTCAACAGAAAAAGTAAAAGCAGTAGTTGATGCGGCAATAAAAGAAGGCATCTATGTTATCATCGATTTTCATAGCCACAACATAAAGCTTGATGAAGCAAAACAATTTTTCACAGAAATGGCAATGACCTACGGCCATTCGCCGAATGTAATTTATGAGATATTCAACGAGCCAGATCATGAAACGTGGGATGAAGTAAAAGCTTACTCCAGGGAAGTGATGTCAACGATACGAAAAATTGATCCCGATAATATTATTCTTGTTGGTAGCCCGCATTGGGACCAGGATATTAATCTTGTTGCGGATTCACCACTTACAGGGTTTACCAACATTATGTACACCGTTCATTTTTACGCTGCCACTCAGAAACAGGAATTGCGCGATAGGAGTGATTATGCACTCAAAAAAAACATTCCCATTTTCATTTCGGAATCCGCAGGTATGAGCGCTTCCGGCGATGGCCTAATCAATTATGAAGAATGGAATAAATGGATAGATTGGGCAGAGAAAAACGATATCAGCTGGGTTACCTGGTCCGTTTCTGATAAAGATGAAACGTGCAGCGTGTTGCTTCCATCAGCTGATTCAAGCGGCAATTGGCAAACAAAAGATTTAAAGGAATCAGGCATAAAAACCAGGGAATTAATAAGAAAGTACAGTTCAAAATAATAAATGACCAGGATGATTTTATGAATGTATCCTACATCATACAGGAATTAACACGCAACAAGAACGTCTTCAAATCAATTTTTGAAAATGCCAATGAGCAATTATACAAATGGAAACCAGCTCCCAACAAATGGTGCCTTTTAGAAATTATTTGCCATCTGCATGATGAAGAAAGGGAAGATTTTCGTGCAAGAATTCAGCATACATTTGAAAATCCTGAGCAGGTCATGGAACCGATTGACCCTGTTGGCTGGGTTCTTAAGAGACAATACATAGAGCAGGATTACGAATTGGTTTTAGAAAAATTTTTAGCCGAAAGAGATAAATCCGTTGAGTGGCTTACAGGTCTTCAGGATGTGAAATGGAATAATGTTTATCACCATTCACAATTGGGTGATATAAGTGCGGCTATGTTTTTATCAGCATGGCTGGCACATGATTACCTGCACATACGGCAGATAACAAGAACCAAATATCTTTACCTGCAAAGTGCTACCGGCCATGATCTATCATACGCAGGAAAATGGTAAATTCTATTATCTACGCTAATTTCCCCCCAAAAATCGGTTCAATAAATTTTTGAAAATAGTTGTCATTCGTTGTCCGGATTTTGAAAAACCATTCGTCAATATAAGGAGTTGCGTAAACTTTTTATATAAACAATTAAAAAATTATCACAATGTCAAAGACAATCGTACAGAAAGTTACATTCAAAAACACAAGCCCCGATAAGGTTTATGATCTTTACATGAATGCGAAACAACACTCATTGGTAACAGGCGCTCCTGCAAAAATTTCCAATAAGGTTGGTGCATCCTTTTCTGCGCATGGAAGTTACATTGCCGGTAAAAATCTTCATCTTGTAAAAGATGAATTGATTGTTCAAACCTGGAGAGCCGAAAGCTGGACTGAAAAAGATCCCGACTCTATCTTTATTATTGCGCTTGAGAAAAAGGGAAATGATGTAGTGCTCAATGCAGTGCATGCAAATGTTCCTGATAACGCTGAAGCAAGTCTTAAAAAAGGTTGGGTTGATCATTACTGGAATCCAATGAAAGATCATCTTGCAGGAAAGGAAATTAGAAGAGTTACTATGTAAGAATTATTTTGCGTCGAACTTATAATCCTTTACGACCTTCTCCCTGAAGTCAAATATTTTTTCCAATTGTTTCTTTACTAATAAAGTATTGGCGATATCTCCCAGGAACCAGAAGGGAATTTTATAGTGAACAATATCCGTCATCTCAACACCACCATCTATTTTTTTAAAATGATGCTGATGGTGCCAGAAGGAATAAGGGCCATATCGTTGCTCATCAACAAAATATTTCATGGGTTCCACATGCGTTATTTCCGTCATCCAGTAAAGCGGAATACCCAGCAGGGGCTTTACTGTATATTCAACCAGTTGCCCCGCATACATTGCATCTCCATGATGTTCAGAAATAATATTAAACCCAAGCTCAGGTGGCGTTATCTTTTTTAGATTAGCAGGGGAAGAAAAGAAATCCCATGCTTCTTCAATTTTTATGGGGAGAAACTGGATCTTTTTTAAACTGTAGACTTTGCTCATTAAACTACTTTGCTCAATAACAAAGAAAAGTTGATTTAGTTGTGAAGAGAAAAAGCAAAAAAAGATTTTGAAAAAACGTAACTGCGAAAAGTATTTTGTATTAATACTCTTGGAGTTTATTTGAGCAAGAGCCTTTTTGTATCAACAAAAAATTTTATTCTATCCTTTCCTGCAGATGAACCTTTACAGAATCACCTGCTTCCTTTTGTATCTTTTTTCTAATGTCAGCCTTTACAGGCAATTTATGCGTGCCATTGCCTAGCGCCATAAATGAGCTTAAGAATGGTTGTCCGTCAATCGTACCACGAACTTTTACAAGGCCCCTTGTTTCAAAAAAATTAACTGAGTCGGGCCATACAACATATGTCCAGCCGCCTTTTCCGCTACTCTTTTGTAGCTCTGACGTAAAATGTTTATTGAGTGCACTCATATAAAATGTTTTTATTGTTTTGAAAAAACTTTAAGTGTTATTTCTTTAAGTGATATAACTTTTAGCTAACGCAAAAGTAGAATGGTTAATAAAAAACAAGCGGTGCAAAAGCGACAATCTAAGGGTTATTTGCGTAAATGATCTGTTGAAATGTAAATGTCTTTTTGTCATAATGGAAAACGCTGCCATGATAAGAAAGAACGCCCAGTTTATCAAAATTTCCACCAACGGTTTTATCGAAGATGATTTAATGAAGGAGCAATATCGCCTTATTATCAGGAATGAAATAGACACGTTTCGTGAATTGTTTAAACAGTGGGTGGCAACATTTAAGAAAGATGATTGCGAAGATGAATGGGGATTGTTTGTGTGAGTTTTTAGAAATTATCTAAAGCAATCTTTCAGTGTATTTCCTCACAGCAGTTACCAATTCTTTTTTGATTTCGCTCCATGTAATATCAGTAAATGTAGCAGGATCAAGCTCCGTATCGGCTTTTTCAAAACCGGTTAAACTATGAATGATGAATCCAATATCAACCTGCGGAAATTTGGAATTAAATATTTTCAGCATTTTATCGAGAGAATAATCCTTTAACAGCGAGGCTATATCCCAATAATCTTTTTTTGCATTACGATTACTTCAGCCTGCAACTTCATAGGTATAATATCTTCAATACTTAATAATCTGATTCCTTCAGTAATATCGAATGGCTGCAGCCACGCAAATGGATATAAAATAAAATCAACTTTTACATCATTAATGTTGAACATCATTGTTTGATTTTGCTCAAACAATAATTCTACTGAAGGAAATCTTTTTGCGATAATTTGAAATACCAAACTGGTGTTGAAATCAGTATTGGTAAAGAAATCTAAATCTATCGAAAGCCTGTGTCCTATTCTTAAAGCCAGGTTGGTTCCGCCACCTAACCCAAAAGATTCCAGGTCGCTTATAGCGCAAATCGTCTTTAATAATTCCAGGGTAGCGGGTGCAACTGCATTTTGTTGTAACATTGAAAATCATTTTTTTGCAAATTCAGTATAGCACATAAAAAGCTAAGAACAGGCTTGCGTAAGTAACCGGCGTTTACAATTTCTTTTTGTATGCGTGGCAATCCGTAGAATTTCATAATGGCTACCTGGTCTTTCCAGGTGCCATAATTGAACACTTTCTCCATTACATGCAATGATTTCTCTTCAAAGTCAATTTCGGAAAAACGAACATCCCAAAATGCTTTCTTCGAAATATTTGGCTTTTGCATGATCAAAGCTAATCAGAAAAATCAGGAAGTTTAAATAGAAGACATTTGATGGGAGAGCAAAATGGCTGATCATGTCTGATGAAAGAGAATTAAGCAAATTGATGCGCTTGAATGAAATTGAAAAAGAGGAAGATCAAAAGAAACCACTTTATCGCTGGAAAGAAATGGATGATGAATTTTTAATAGCTTAGCAACAGAACTTCATAGAAAATTAAAAAGGAATTGATTATTGAATTAACCATTAAAGCAAAAGATTTTGCAACCGAACTTACCAGCCATAATGTTACCGAAAAAAACCTGAAAGGTGATAAGCTGATTAGCCGTGAACATGTTGATAACAACCTTGCCGTACGCAAGATGCTAAACGAAAGAGGAGTAAAACCCGAAGCGCTGCCTCCTACCGAAGATGTAAAAAAAGTGCAAAGAAAATTAGAAGGCGATGAAAAAAAGATCTTGAAAGAAGCAAGAAAAAAGTTAAGGCGCACGCTTCAGTTAAGGGAAAAATATTTGGAGCTCTGATCAAATAGTGATGCGCAAGATGCGCACAAAATGGCGCACAAAACGTTCCTACGGAACGATCACACCATTTATGATTTTTTTTACCCATAAGATGTTCCTATGGAACAGAAAACCAATCGACATAATAAATAATTTTTACTCTATTCGAATAGTTTATCTTTTTTATCCTAAACACATTTCATGGTATTTACAAATCTCCGAGATGCTATACTTTAATGATTCTTTTTGTTCCATCGGAACAATTCGTCGGTGGTAGTAAATTCATTCCATAGGAACGGTTCGTGCATTTGTCTATGTGCCAATACTGATGAAGAATCAATGTATGAATTCGTATCGCTTCTTTAAAAAAATACAGTTAATAACAAAACCTTTAGTGACTTAATTAACTTATAATACATTTGTGAAAAAGAAGCTCATTTTGGCAAGTTCAGCAATTTACAGTCCCTTAAGATATCCTGGAGGCAAATCTTGTCTCTCAGGTCATATTGGCGAATTAGCACAAATAAATAACTTGAACCAAGTTCACTATCTTGAACTTTATGCTGGTGGTGCAGGAGCTGCCTTTAATTTATTATTTGAAGGGGTTTTTACTTCTATACATATTAATGATTACGATTACAGTATTTATGCTATGTGGTATTCAATTCTTAATCATTCAAAAACTTTTATCAATAAAATAAAAAAAGTTTCCGTAACAATAGAAGAATGGTATCGGCAAAAAGAAATTTATAATAATGGTCGTAAAAACAATATTATCAATTTAGGATTTGCAACATTTTTTTTAAATAGAACAAATCGTTCAGGAATTATATATAAAGCTGGTCCTATAGGAGGAATGCATCAAACCGGTAATTATAAGATTGATGTCAGATTTAATAAAGAGGAACTTATTGAAAGAATAAAAAAAATTGCAAAAAGGCGAAATGATATAACTCTCACAAATCTTGATGCTGTTGATATTTTAGATAATATCCAAGCTTTTTACCCTGACCTAAACGAATTATTTATTTATCTTGATCCACCCTACTATAAGAAAGGAAAGGAACTTTATTTGAATAATTATGATCATCAAAATCATCAAATGTTGGCAAATACAATAAAAAACTTACATAATTTAAAATGGATGATATCGTATGATAATACTCCAGAAATAAGAAAAATGTATAGTAATTATAGAATGACAACATTTGATTTAAATTATACGCTACAGACAAAAAAATTCGGAAGCGAACTTTTGATTTTTTGTGACAGCTTAAGTTTGCCAGAATGTATAACAATAAAAAATCGTCAAAGGGATTTGGTTTTGTTAAATGATTAGAAAATATAATGCAAAAAAAAATTTACTATATAAATCCTGAGGATCTTTCTTTTGACACTAAAAATCCGAGGATTGCCGAATTCAATATTTCTCCTAAGGCCGGAGATGATGAAATCATAACAATTCTATGGGAATCGATGGGCGTAGAAGAGATAGTCTTATCTATAAAAGCAAGTGGCTTTTTTGAAAATGAGCCTTTGATAGCTATTACGGAAAATCAAAAAAATATTGTTATTGAGGGTAATCGAAGATTGGCAGCAACTAAATGCATATTGCATCCGGAGTTTGCTGACACGATTGGATTTAATAAAAATATCCTTTCTGTTTCAAAAGAGGTTATGGCAACCTTAAAAGAAATTCCAGTAATATTTGTTAAGGATAGACAAGAAGCATGGAAATTTATTGGTTTCAAACATATAAATGGTCCCGCTAAGTGGGGAAGCTATGCTAAAGCTCAATATATTTCTCAAATTAAAAATGATTTTGGTATTTCTCTTGCAGAGATAGCTGTGCAAATTGGGGATACAAACAAGACAGTTCAAAAACTTTATCAGGGATTACAGGTAATTGAACAAGCAGAAAATATTAATAGGTTTGATAGAAGTGACATACAGGCCCCGCGCCTTTACTTCTCTCATTTGTACACCGGATTAAATTACGAAGGTTTTAAACAATATCTATCTTTAAAAGACGTGTCGGAAGACACAAAAAATCCGGTGCCAGAGGATAAATATGATAATCTCGAAGATATTCTTATCTGGTTATACGGCAGTAAGAAAAAAGAAGTAGCACCGCTAATTCAATCGCAAAATCCTGATCTAAGATATTTAGAAGCTGTCATTAAGAAAAAGGAAGCTGTATTGGCTTTAAAAGCTGGAGTTTCGCTTATTCAAGCA
>JBKJRY010000089.1:0-7122 GCA_046593045.1 Chitinophagaceae bacterium
GGTATGAATTTGTTCAAACTCTAATAAAAAACCATCGTGCCCGTACAAAGACTTTATAAATTTATATGTTGCCTTAGGTATATGTTTTGCGATAAATTGTTGTTCATTCAAAGGGAAAAGAATATCAGTGGTAATGCCTATCGTCAGTGTTTTTGCTTCTACTAATGATAAGGCATCTTCAAGGCTTTTTCTTCCGCGACCCACATTATGCGCATCCATTCCCTTGCTTAAAAAATAATAACTGAAGGCATTAAATCTCCTTCCTAATTTTTCACCCTGGTATCGTTGGTAGGACTCAGGTTTAAAATTTTCAATGTGCTTGTTGGAATCTTCTGACTGGCTTGCCCGGTATGTTTCATAATGCCTGTATGAAATTAGCGCAATGCTCCTTGCAACCTTCATTCCCTCTAAACCTGCCTTTGGCTCTTTCAACTTCCATGTTGCATCTGCTTCTATGCACATTCTTTGTGAAGCATTGAAGGCTATGCCCCATGCTGAATGGAATGCATTTGTACCAATTGGAAATATATAGTCAAATAATCCAGGATCTTCTATTGCCCACTCCAAACATTGCTGGCCGCCCATTGAACCTCCGATACCAATTTTAATTTTATTAATTCCAAGGTCATCTTTTAAAAAGCTGAAAGCCCGGACCATATCCTTCACTGTAAAAAATGGGAAATCATGAAAATATGTTTCCCCTGTTTCCGGATCGGTGTCCAGCGGACTAATACTTCCATAGCAGCTTCCTGGCATGTTCACACAAATAATAAAATATTTTTCGGGGGTAAATAATTTACCTTCTCCAACCAGCCCCGGCCACCATTCTGCTGCTTTACTATTTGCAGTAAGAGCATGAAATATCCATACTACGTTATCCTTTGCATCATTTAGATTTCCATAAGTCGTGTAACCAAGGTGAAAGCCGGAAAGTTCACTTCCCGACTCTAACTTAAACCTTTTGTTGTGCCTGAAAATCTTTAAGCTATCATCCATTATTTATCACCTGTTTTTGCAAAAATATTTATCCTACAAGATCTTTGGAAAAAACAGTCTTAAATGCCTGTTCCAGATCGGCCTTGATATCATCGATATGCTCTATGCCTACACTTATTCGAATAGAGTTTGGAGCTACACCTGCGGCTTTTTGCGCTTCTTCATCGAGTTGCTCGTGCGTAGTGGAAGCAGGGTGGATTGCCAAAGTTTTAGCATCGCCCACATTCGCTAAATGACTTATTAATTTTAATGAATCAATAAATTTACTTGCATTCTCTTTTCCACCTTTTACTCCAAAATTTAAAATGCCTCCCGATCCTTTGCCAAGATATTCCTTATTGAGTTTATAATAAGGACTGCTTTCCAGCCCCGGATAATCCACGAATTCTACCAGGTCATGTTTCTCCAGCCACTTTGCGAGTTGCAATGCATTATCAACGTGGCGCTGAACGCGAAGGGATAATGTTTCCAATCCCTGTAATAATAAGAATGAATTGAAAGGGCTTTGTGAAGGCCCGAAATCGCGGAGGCCTTCTACTCTTGCACGAATAGCAAAGGCTATGTTTGGTAAGCCAAGAGGATTGCCTTCGCCAAATACTTCCCAGAACTTCAATCCATGATAGCCTTCAGAAGGTTCGGTAAATTGTGGGAATTTTCCGTTACCCCAATTATAATTCCCGCCATCTACGATTACCCCGCCGATTGACGTACCATGTCCTCCAATCCATTTTGTAGCTGATTCTACTACCACGTTAGCTCCATGTTCCAGAGGCCTGAATAAGTATCCAGCTGCTCCAAAGGTATTATCAACAATTAATGGAAGATCATATTCTTTGGCCAAATCAGCGAACTTTTTGAAGTCGGGAATATTTAACCGCGGGTTGCCGATTGTTTCAAGAAATATCGCCTTTGTATTTTTATCTATATGCTTTACGAAACTTTCTACATCATCGCTGTCAGCAAATCTTGCTTCAATTCCAAGCCGCTTGAAAGAAACTTTGAATTGATTGTAAGTGCCACCATACAGGTAAGTTGTAGTAACAAAATTGTCACCGGTTTGCATAATATTATTCAGTGCTAAGAACTGTGCTGCTTGCCCTGAGGCAGTTGCCAGGGCTGCTACTCCACCTTCCAGCGCAGCCATGCGTTGTTCAAAAACATCTGTGGTTGGGTTCATTATCCTGGTATAAATATTACCAAATTCCTTCAGGCCAAAAAGGTTGGCCGCATGTTCTGAATTTTTAAAACCATACGAGGTGGTTTGATAAATTGGTACCGCTCTTGAATTGGTGGCCGGATCAATCTGCTGACCGGCGTGTAATTGTAATGTTTCAAAATGTTGAGTGCTCATAACATATTTTTTATAGATGAAAAAATTAAGATGTTTTTCTTAAGTATAAAAGATGAAGCCTTGAAAGGGTAATATAGAGTATAAAATGCCTTACGGCATACAACGTACGCAAATACCCATTGTGGTGAGTGATAAAGTTTGTGGAATTATGTTTGTGGAATTTTGCATCGCCAATTAGCCTACAAATATAGGAGGCATTTATTTGTTTTGTCAAATCTTTTTTAAAACGACTTTTCACTTTGATGCAGACTCATTTTTTTTTAAAAGAGTGTAAAATTAAAGATTAATATTTTTTCCATTATATAAGTATCTATAATTACTTAATGATTTGGTCTCATAAAGGTCATAATTTTATCGCGAACCATCCGGTGGCAAATCCTATTGAATTTAAAATCGGACTTTTTTTAATTACAGAATTCTCGTTGCAACTTCTTCTTTTTATATACATTTGAAACGAATAATTCTTTCCGGGTTTCCGGTTTCCTTTCATTAATTCTATTTTCAAAACAAATAATATTACAGGAATGTCTAAATTCTCAAATCACAATTTTAAAAATGAAAAAGCATTGATCAGGGTTGATTTTAATGTACCACTTGACGATCAATACAATATTACCGATGATACCCGTATGACGGCTTCGATACCTACTATAAAAAAAATACTGGAAGATGGCGGCAGTTGTATTCTTATGTCTCATCTTGGAAGGCCAAAAGATGGTCCTTCAGATAAATTTTCGCTAAAGCACCTAATGCAGCACCTGCAGGAATTATTAGGAAATACTACCGTACTTTTTGCTGATGATTGTATCGGCAGTGATGCTGAGGAGAAATCAAAAAATTTACAGCCAGGTGAAGTTTTGTTACTTGAAAATCTTCGTTTTTACAAGGGAGAAGAAAAAGGTGATGAAGCATTTGCAGAAAAACTAAGTAAGCTTGGGGATATGTATGTAAACGATGCTTTTGGAACTGCCCACAGAGCGCATGCTTCAACAGCAATAATCGCAAAATTTTTTCCTGGTGATAAAAAGATGTTTGGTCTTTTAATGGAGAAGGAAGTTGCCAATGCTGAAAAGATTTTGCACAATGCCGAAAAGCCCTTTCTTGCTATTATTGGCGGAGCAAAAGTGTCTGATAAGATCCTTATTATTGAAAATCTTTTAGACCAGGCCACCGATATAATAATTGGCGGAGGAATGGCTTATACATTTATGAAGGCTGAAGGCGGTAAGATTGGTAATTCTATTTGTGAAGATGACAGAGTGGTTACTGCCGGGGATCTGATGAAAAAAGCTGAAGAAAAAAACGTTTGTATTCATTTGCCATCAGATTCGATTATAGCGGATAAATTTAATAACGATGCTAAAATATCCGGATCGTTAAGCAACAACATTCCTGATGGATGGATGGGACTTGATATAGGACAAATGGCTTGCGATACATTTACAGCAGTGATTAAGCACTCAAAAACGATATTGTGGAATGGACCGATGGGAGTTTTCGAAATGGAAAATTTTCAGCATGGTACAAAAGCAATAGCATTGGCAATTGCAGAAGCTACAAAGAACGGGGCATTCTCTTTAATAGGTGGAGGTGATAGCGTTGCCGCAATAAATAAATTTAATCTTGCAGACCAGGTAAGTTTTGTATCAACAGGTGGAGGGGCTTTGCTGGAATATTTTGAGGGCAAAGAGTTGCCTGGAATCAAAGCCATAACTTCCGAATAACCATCTCGAAATAATTTATTAAATTATTTTCATGGATATTTGATCATCTTTTAAGAGATATAAAAACAACTATTTTTATTTTTTTACAAAAACAATAAACATGAAATCTAAAACAGGCCTATTTGTTATACTCGGAATAGTAGTATTACTTTTTTTCTGGGGATGCGGTACTTATAATAACTTAATAGGTGTTGACCAGGAGGTAAAAACCAAATGGGGCAATGTTGAAACAAATTACCAGCGAAGAACAGATCTCTACAACAGTGTAATTAAAACAATCGAAGGATCTGCCAATTTCGAAAAAAGCACACTGACAGAAGTAGTACAGGCAAGGGCTAAAGCAACGTCGGTTACTGTGGATATAAATGATCCTGCAAGTTTGCAGCGGTACCAGGAAGCACAGGCAGGGCTACAAAGCTCATTCAGTAAATTGCTGGCAGTTGTGGAAAATTATCCTGACCTGAAAACTACTGCTGCATTCCAGGGGTTTCAGACTCAAATTGAGGGAACGGAAAACAGGATAAATGTTGCACGGCAGGATTACAATGCCGCGGTTCAACAGTATAATTTAAAAGTCAAAAGATTTCCTACAGCACTTTTTGCGGGCATATTAGGCTTTCATGAAAAGGCATTTTATAAATCTGATCCCGGAAGTGAGAAAGCCCCTGATGTCGAGTTCAACATAAAATAAAAAAGGTAATCATGTGGCCGTTTCCCAGTAAAAAGGAATTTTTTTCAAAAGAAGAAAACGAAATAATTGTTCAGGCTATTCGGGACGCTGAACAACAAACCAGTGGTGAAGTCCGCGTGTTTATAGAAAGCCGTTGCCGTTTTATTGACCCGCTGGATAGGGCTAAAGAAATATTTGCGAAGCTTGAGATGGGTGGAACGGCTGATAAGAATGCCGTTTTATTTTATGTAGCTATAAAAGACCGGCAACTGGCAATTTTTGCTGATAGTGGAATATACCATGCAGTTGGCGAAAGATACTGGCATGACGTGGTAGACCGGATACTTTCACTCTTTAATAATGAAAGCTATGCAATAGGCATAAAAGAGTGTATTCTTAAAATAGGGCAAGCCTTAAAGAATCATTTTCCTTACAATGGAGAAACTGATAAAAATGAACTCCCTGACGAAATTATTTTTGGCAAATAAATCGTGTAATTCTATTACTTGATGAAAAATTTTCTTTTACTGGTTTTTCTGTTTTGCTGCCAGTCAGTTTTTGCTCAGAAAATTGAGAATAAGCCGCAGCCTCCAAAAGCAGTAAATGATTTTGGAAATTTCCTGGAACCATTTCAAAGAGATGCCCTGGAACAAAAGATCAGGAATTACAATGACAGTACTTCTTCAGCAGTTGTAATTGTTACTGTCCCTTCATTAGATGGCTATGATATTGCGGAAGTTGCACTTAAATATTTAAGAGATTGGGGTATTGGAACCAAAGAAAAAAACAATGGGGTTCTTATTCTCGTTTCTAAAGAGGAGAGAAAAGCTCGTATAGAAACCGGCTATGGGATGGAAGGCGTATTGCCGGATATTCTTGCAAAGCAAATTATTGATGACAGAATGATTCCCTATTTCAAACAAAATGATTATTACCGGGGCTTTGATAATACCATCAATGCAATTATAGCGGCGGCGGCAGGCGAATACAAAGCCGATCCAAAATCAGGAAGCGAAGGCAGGTCAGGAATTCCAACCATTATAATTTTAGTAGTGTTGTTTTTTATTATAATATCCTTTTTTAAAGGCGGTGGGGGAGGTGGCAATTATATGAGTCGCAGAGGCTCGCGGGGCCTTGGCGCTTTACCATGGTTTTTGATGGGCTCCATGTTAGGCGGTGGTGGCCGTGGTGGCGGCGGCTTTGGTGGTGGTGGTGGTGGATTTGGAGGCGGTGGAGGAGGAGGCTTCGGAGGCTTTGGCGGCGGCGGCGGAGGAGGCGGTGGTGCCAGCGGAGGATGGTAATCTTACATTAATTTTCATAGAAATTAAAAAATCCTGATTCAATTTCTGAACCAGGATTTTTAATATTCCCCAACTATTAATATTAAGAGTTGGGCTTCAGCTATTTGATTAAGTCATCAATGTAGCTTGCTAATTTAGTATCGCCCTCTGCCTTTTTTGCATTGCTTATTTTCCCAAAACCTTGTTTGAATGCAGGGTCAACATATTTTCTATATTGCTGAGGAATTTTCTCTCTGAATTTCATTATTTCATCTATTCCTTTTTTCACATTATCACCACTTTTTACCGTTGACAAATAATTTACAAACTCCATTGTTTCCTGCATCTTGGTTTGGGTGAGAGGTGAGTTTTTAAAGATATCAAGTATAAAATCAAAATCTTCTTCTGTCGCATTATCCATGATCACCTGGTTTACAACTCTGCCCAATGTTCCCTTAGCATCATTACTGTATTTCTTTGCCAGTTTATAAGCTTCTGAAGGTTCAAGTTTTATAAGGGCTTCAAGTGCGGCACCTGATACTGAATAGGAAGAATCACTTACGTATTTTGTAAATAATGGCTCGTATTTCTTATCATTTATTTTAGCTAAAATTTCAATAGCTTTCGACTGCACTTTTTTTCTTGGGTCTTTCTCGGCTATTTGCTCTATGGCATTCAGCACAGAGGGAACGGTGTAACTTTTGTTTTTTTCCATTAATTCCAGGGTGAACAGTCTCAGGCCCCAATATTTGTCCGTTAAACCATTCACGAGATCGCTCAATTTATTTTTCCCGAAATAAGCGAGGGCTTCTTTACGGTCCATATAATTACCGGCATACTTAAATTGTTGTTCAAATTCTTCCTCAGATTTATTATCAGTTTTCTTTGCCAGCAATACTTTCTCCGCATCCACATTTATCCATGATGGCTTTTTAGCACTTGGAAAATAAAAAGTGTCCACCTTATTTTCAGCCCACACATTATATCTTTTTTTATTGGAACCTTCACTATACACATCTATAGCCAAGGGTATTTTGAAAAGGACTGCATTAGTTTGAGTTTGCTCAATAATTACCCTGGCTTTGCCATTGCTATAATCAT
>JBKJRY010000176.1:0-6456 GCA_046593045.1 Chitinophagaceae bacterium
CTCTATAATATTCATCCCTCTAAACATAGCTAATTATTTTAGCCTTAAAATTACTAATATATTTAGTTTAATCCAAGCCCTATTTACTCATCACGATGTATAAGCTTAATTCTAAAATTTTATTAAGGGAATCAGAACCAGGAATAAGAAATCAAAAGTGGAAAACAACATTAATAGCCAATCACAGGTGATGCCCTATAAGTTTGGTAACACGCCAACCTACTGGCTCACCCGTTTTCTCATGCTTCGCCTGCTGGGAGTGATTTATGCCGTGGCCTTCCTGGTTTTAATTAACGAGATCGTTCCTTTGATCGGCTCTGACGGGCTTCTTCCTGCTGGCAAATATCTGAAGCAGGTTGAGGATGCCTTAGGATCAGCCAAAGCTGGTTTTATGCGGCTGCCATCGCTCTTCTGGTTTGTGCATTCCGATACAGCATTGCTTACTGCTGCATGGGTCGGGTTTGTGCTTTCCTGAGTAGTAGTGGCTGGTTATGCAAACGTCCCATTGCTTACAGTGCTCTGGTTTCTCTATATGTCCTTCGTTCACATAGGGCAAGAGTGGTATGGGTATGGATGGGAAATTCAACTTTCAGAAACGGGGTTTCTTTCTATTTTTCTCTGCCCTTTCCTTGACATGCGACCATTTCCTAAACGGGCACCTCCTTTCGTCGTCATTGTTTTGTTTCGCTGGCTAATATTTCGCATAATGCTTGGCTCGGCGATGATCAAGATCCGGGGCGACGAAATATGGCGCAACGGAACCGCGCTCTATTATCATTTTGAAACACAGCCCATACCTGGGCCGTTGAGACGGTGGTTTCATTTCCTGCCACGCGCAGTTTTAAAGATCGGCGTCTGGTTCAATTTTTTGGCTGAGCTCGTGGCGCCATGGTTCATATTCTGGCCACGGATTGCACGTCACATTGCAGGCTCAGTGATTGTATTGTTACAGGTCATTCTTATTCTCAGCGGTAATCTTTCATTTTTAAACTGGTTGACTCTCCTGCCAGCCCTGGCCTGTTTTGATGACGGCTTCTGGTCCAGGCTGCTTCCCCGGGTACTCGTTAGGGAAGCAGCCGCCGCCGCCCAAAACGCTATACCCTCCCGCCCCATGTTAATCACCGCATGGATCGTTACTGCTATAGTAGTATTCCTCAGCATCAAGCCGGCAATAAACATGTTGTCTCCCGGGCAAATCATGAATACTTCATATGACCCCCTGGAACTTGTAAACTCCTACGGTGCATTTGGAACGGTGGGACAGGAACGCCTGAATATAGTGTTCGAAGGAACCATAGATGAGAATCCCAATGACAGCGCTAACTGGAAACCCTATATTTATAAAGGCTTACCTGTTGACCCCGGCAAGCGGCCTCCGCAAATAGCACCTTACCAGTTGCACCTCGACTGGCAAATGTGGTTCGCTTCTATGGCGTCACCAGTTGGATATCCATGGACGTTTAACCTTGTCTGGAAACTCCTTCACAACGATCCTAACGCTGTGAGTTTTTTTGCTTACAATCCCTTTTCGGGGAAGCCGCCGCGATGTATACGGGCGGTACTTTATCGCTATAAATTTGCGAAGCCGGGCAATTCAAAAAGCCCCTGGTGGAAGCGAGTCCGCGTAGGTATTTGGCTTCCGGCAATGTCTGCCAAAGACCCTGGCCTTATCGATTTGCTGAAAAGTGAAGGCTGGATTCCCTGATTTGGGACAGACTTTTTTATCTAATTAAAAGCAAGATTCCAGAACAAAATTATTCAGGATGGAAATTGCATGATTTTTAAGTGGAAATAAAAATAATTTTAACAACCGGATTGATCTTGAAAAATCAGCGAACGGGAAATACCTGGAACCTAACTTAGGAATCCGGATCAGGTTGGGAAATAAAATGAACACTACCATGTGATCTTCTTATGAATGCCTTGTCTATGTTACTCTTTGATTTCGCCGCAAGAATTACCATTCCTGCGTGATCCTCTATTTTTTGGAGCAAGTAATTTATTTCAATATTAGCATACCTGTCGTGGGAATCTTTTACATCGGTGCGTCTGCCAAACAGCGCATCAGCTTCATCAAAATACAATATCCATTCCTTACTTTTTGCAGTGTTGAACAATTTATCCAGGTTTTTCTCAGTCTCCCCGATATATTTTGAAACAAGTTTTGAAAGATCGACTTTATAAACACCTTTTTTTAAAGAGTTACCAAGTAATGAAGCAGCTGTCTTTTTGCCCGATCCTGCGGCCCCATGGAATAAGTATAAAAAGCTTTTAGGTTTTTTTTGACCGGTTTTAAATAAATCCACAGCTTCTTTTAATCGATTTTTTGCTGCTTCATTAATGCGCAACTCACCCCATGCTTTTTCGGTTTTCAGGAACATAATAAAGATTTATAGTTTAAGAAGCTGTTTGAGTTAATTATTTTAAAATCCTTATGAACGAGATACTAGCTGTCCTCATATTGAAAGAAACAGAAAAGTTGTAGTTATCATGAAATTTCTCCTCGAAAAATGTTCAACTGGTAAAAATATTAATTAACTCAAACAGCTTCTAAATCTAAACAATTTTATTACACTGTGAAACAGTTTTTGCTTATTATCAATTGCAATCCTTTCAAGGCCATGTAATGTTGATATAGCATTGAGATGCGACAATTATATTATTTTGTTTTCGCATCACTTCTGATACCTGTTACATGAACTTTCGAAAACAATTTTTGCGATAATAAAAAAATAAAATGAGAAGGGATAAATTTAATAAAACCATGCTTGAAATTACCTGGCTTATTCGGTATGATTTGTAAAGGCATTGTCGCCAGCACTACCAAAAGAAAATCAATAGTGTAAACTTAGGCGACTTACTGAAACAATTTTCTGCACATAGTACAGAACTTTTAAACAATGCAGGAAAATAATATTGAGTTATAACTAAGCCCGTGCTCTCACCTGCCTGGTTAGCATTTTCGAAAGCATCACACTCCAGTATTCAGATTTTGCTTTTAATAATTCGAGTTCCCTTTTTGAATTATTTAAGCTGTCGTAAAATATGATTGACGCTGGCTGCGCATGATTTTTAAATTCGAAGCGTAGCTCAATTGCATCCATATTCTTTTCTATCCCGAACCTTTTAAGGAAACCTGGGTTTAAAGACCCGCCACTCGTTATTAATTCGCAATTTTGTACTTCGTCGAGAGATATTACAGAGCAGTTGTATGTATGTTTAATTTTTTCCAGGATCATAATTTTCCGGTGTATCCCATCAATACCAACTATTTTATCGTGAAGAATTTCCTGGCTGCAAAAAATAAGATTATTTGCACTGCCTTCCTTGCTTAAACGAGAACAAAGATTTTCACTTTTCTTTTGAGCTGAGTTGGTAAAAAAATTTACGGAACGAAAAATGAACGCAACGGCTATAAAGAGAAGAAAAATTATAAAGACCAACGACATAAAAATAATTGGATGGCAAAAATTATTTCATAGTGATTAACATAATAACTGTTTTTTTTTAAAATAATTGTGTGGGAATTGTAAATTTTTTTGCCAGGAGAAGTTTCATGGCGTTGGTTAACTCCTTCCGGGAATTATTGTAACCGGTGTTCAGCGTTTCTAAAATAATAAGAAAGTCCGTTGTTTTTTCGGAGAAATTTTCAGATCATAAGCATTAAACCCAAATCACTAATCGTGAAACCAGAACCTATGGCAACCTTGGAAGTGTTTTGCCCGGCGCTGCTTTCCTGCCACAGGCAGGCTAACAAACATGGCTATGCTATAACTTGCGCTATGAACCCTATTATAATTGAACGAAAAGGGATTAGCAGCCTTATTTTTGACCACTCCTTTTCTATCATACTTTAAAACTCAATATCTTTCCGGAAATATATCTCATTGGGTCCTTTTTAATTTGAATTTTGTATTTGATATATCTTTTTCTTAATTATAATTCATGAGCAATATTTACATAAAGTTCCCAGTATTGGAATCAGATAGGAAGAAAGTGCCTGAATTTATCAGCAAAAGATTAGTGAAAGAAATCTCCGATCAACCGGCACCAATTTCTAATCCGGACTTCATAGTGGTATTCCCCAAAGTTGCGTTTTGGTTGATTGAATTCGAAGATGATAGTTATTACCCCAACAGGGAAATAGGATTAAATGAATCAGGAATTCCAATTGTTATCATGCCCTGGAAAACCAACTACGGTTATTGGACAGACAGTAATTTAGTAATGAAAGATTTCAGATCGAATTTCGCAACTGAAGAAATTCCAAAAAAGCTGTTTACCGAAAATTGGAAATTATTTGAAGCTACATTTGGAAATGGTTAAAAGCGAACCCAGGCGTTAATTTGAAAAAAGTGATTGAGTGAATTATGATATTTACCTGCATGAAGAAAAATCTAAAAAAGTGTGCCAGTAGTAAAATACCAGGTTTATGTTGTTGAACTATCCAAACGGGTGTTTACGGAAAATGCCAAATTTCGGGCTGCTAATCCACAATTTAATGGAGTGCTTGAATGTCTTTATGTGGGCATGACAAGTAAGACTCCTGCTGAACGTTTCAAGCAACATAAGACTGGATATATAAATAAGAAAGGTCATAACCTATCATCTAATATAGTTCGGAAATATGGCACCTATCTGCGTCCCAGCCTCTACGATCATATAAATTTAAAATCAATGAACAGGCAAGAAGCCCTGGATATGGAGGAAAAGCTTTCCTATGATTTGCGAAGACAGGGATATGCGGTTTGGTTTAATTAAATGTTGATAAGTTAATACCCGCTTTTCAAACTGCATTCGATTTGGTAAATATCCAGGTCATTGCATTTTATTAATTTTTATGTAACTGCGAATGATTACAGATCGCATTAATTTTTATAAACCCTATTACTGAAAAGCAAACAGGATGTATTAAATTGGGTATATCAAAAAATCAGAACTGCCATGAAAATATTTCTGTCTATTGCTTTTTTCTTATTATACATTTCAACGTTTGCGCAGGTAACAGAAAATTATTCTGTAGATAGCGCATCAGTAGAACATTCCGGAGTTCCAAAAGGAGAAGTATTGAAATTTACTTTTGACAGTTCCAAAATTTTCCCCGGCACCACCCGTGAATGCTGGATATATGTTCCCAAACAATATAACCCGTCAACACCCGCCTGTGTGTATGTAAACCAGGATGGCATACAATGGAATGCGCCAACAGTTTTCGATAACCTGATTGATGCGAAAGAAATGCCTGTTACAATTGGAGTGTTTGTTACCCCTGGAATAGTGAAAGCAAAAAATTCTTCGGCTGCTCTCAACCGTTATAACCGGAGTTTTGAATACGACGGGCTTGGTGATGCTTATGCACGTTTTATTTTAGAAGAAATTTTACCTGCAGTTGAAAAACAAAAAGCCGGTGATGGAAGAGCAATTCATCTTTCCAAAAATGGAAATGACAGGGCTTTGGGCGGGTCCAGTAGTGGCGCCGTATGTGCATTTACTGCAGCATGGGAACGCCCAGGTGAATTTTCGAGAGTGTTCTCAGCAATTGGTACTTATGTTGGTCTGCGTGGTGCGGAGCGTTATCCTACACTTATAAGGAAATATGAACCGAAAGCCATAAGAATATTTTTACAGGATGGTGCCAACGATCTTAATATATATGGGGGCGACTGGTGGAAAGCCAACGAGACGATGGAACGGGCACTTACATTTTCAGGATACGAAGTGGAGCATGTATGGGGAGAAGGGCAGCATAATGGAAAGCAGGGCACATCCTTGTTTCCGCAAGCTATGCGATGGCTTTGGAAAGACTGGCCTCAGGCGGTGAAAGCAGGCGATTCTAACAACCAATTCTTAGGTGATATTTTAATCCCTGGTGAAGGCTGGAAATTAACAGGCGATGGATATAGATTTACAGAAGGAACAGCAACGAATTCGGCGGGAGAAGCTTTTTACCAGGACATTCCGAATTCCAAAACTTATAAAGTGGACACTGATGGAAAGCTTACTTTATTAAAGATTGACGCCAAAAAAGCCAGTGATACTTCTTTCGGAGCCGATGGTAAAAGATATGTTGTTGCAGGGGGGACTAATCAAATACTTTCTTATGATGAAAGCGGGAAAGAAACTGTTGTTGCCGATAGCATTTCGGGCAATGATCTTGTGGTAGCAAATAATGGAAATATTTATGTTACTTCTCCTGATGGAACACAAAAACCCGGGAAAATATATCTCGTACAGCCCGGTGGTGAAAAACTTATTATTGATGAAGGATTAAAATTTCCAAATGGTGTAAGCCTGTCACCCGATCAAACTCAACTGTATACTACAGAATCAGCTACCCATTGGATATGGGCTTACCAAATACAGCCCGATGGTACAGTTGCTTATAAACAACGTTATGGCTGGTTACATGTTCCTGACGACCAGGAAAACGCATGGGCTGATGGACTAACGTGTGAC
>JBKJRY010000191.1:0-3148 GCA_046593045.1 Chitinophagaceae bacterium
TCTTTATTGCAGGTTTATGAATGATCATTTGCAAATAATGAAACACCTCATTACCCATCTAAAGAATGAGTACAATATTAAATAAACATTTATGGAAGTACACAAACATCCACACCAGGTAACACACAAAAAGAAATGGACTGAATATCTGCTGGAATTCTTTATGCTGTTTTTTGCAGTATTTCTTGGCTTTGTTGCGGAAAATATAAGAGAGGGGATTGTTGAGAATCACAGGGAGAAACAATTTATCAACTCACTTATCAACGATATAAAAGCAGACACTGCAAAGCTTCGTAGCATTATCAGTAGCAGAGATACCCGTGATGCACGGCTGGACTCGATGCTTTTATTGCTGAACTCTGCAGAAACATACACAAAAGATATTTACTTTATTGCAGTTACCATTTCGCGGAATATCATCATTCAGTTTACTCCCAACGACGGTACAATGCAACAATTAAAAAATGCCGGTGGTTTACGCCTGATACGTAAGCATTGGGTAGCCGATAGTATCGTGAGATATGATGTAGCTGAAAGATCGCTGGAAAGAATAGGTGAACAGGAAAAAGATATTGCGAATATGTACCGGGAAACAGCACATAAGGTTTTAAATTCACTTCAATTGAATAAAATGACGGACGCAGATAATAACCCCACTCGGATTGATTTTAATCCCCCTTTAGAAGCTGGTTACAAACAATTTTTAAATGAGTTTAACTACAGATTGGTTTCTGTAAAAAACGTAAATAAAGGATATCGGAGAGAGGCAAAAAAACTGTTTCTTCAGGCAACCAATCTTTTAAGCACATTTAAAAAAGAATATAATCTGGAATAAAAATTATATGAAGGATCGTATTATCAGGCTTGTCATTTATATGATCGTAGGATTTGCTGCGGCATGTTTGTATAACTATTTTAAAAAATAATAATCAATTAATGGAAACACATCATCCACACCAGGTAACAAATAAAAAGAAATGGGGAGAATATCTGCTGGAGTTCTTTATGCTTTTTATTGCTGTGTTTTTAAGTTTTAGGAAACAAATCTCATCCTTAGTTTTGTTGATACTTTTTGCCTTATTAAATCCACAAAATTCTTATGGACAGGAAACCGGGAAAATGAATGATGAAAAAAAACAGTCCCGGGAAAACAAATTGGTAGGCACATGGAAACTTATAAGTTATTCTGATTTTGATTCTGTCACTAATAAATGGGTGCAACCTTATGGAGAACTCCCACAGGGATACTTTACCTATACTTCAACTAACATTGTTAATCTGAATATATCTCGTGAAAATTCATTGAAGCTTAGTCAGGACTCAGCAAAAAGAAATTCTATAAGTTATTATAATCTTATAGAGAATTATTCATTTGGGTATTTTGGTATATATTCAGTTGACTGGGAAAAGTCTATTGTAACTCACCATGTAAAGGGAGGTTCAGTATTTTGGTATAATGATACAGATCAACCCAGACCATTTATTTTAAAAGGAGATACCTTAATTATTGGCAACATTAGGACAAAGAAGAGAGTGTTGGTAAGAGCAGATTAAATCATATCAGTCCGGCGTGCAAGATTTTTTTTACGCCACCTTAAATTGTAAATAAGAATGAAAAAATTTCTTCTGCTTTTCTGTTTTTTGTTAGTTACGACTTTAGCCTATACACAAAACCAGTCTGTTGATTCAATAATGCAAAAGCTCGCTGTTGAAAAAGATGAAGATAGAAAGGTTGATTTAATCATCAGCATTTGGAATACGGGATTTGACAGAGATCCGTATCTGCTCATCCAAACCGGACAGGTGTTGCTTACCCAGGCGCAGGAAAACAAAGACATTATAAAAGAAGCATCGGCTTATTGTTTTTTAGGTACCGGATACCGTATAAGTGGAAACCCGATACGGGCACTGCAAGTGCAACAAAAAGGCTTGGTGCTGGCAGAAAAAGCAGGTAACTTTTCTATACTTGCTATGATAAAAAACCAAATGGCACATACCTATCGTGACCGTGAGGAATGGGGAAATGCATTCAAAATATATTCTGATGCTTCATTTGATGCTGCCAAAGGGAAAAACGAAATCATAAAAATATGGCCTGTGATGAACATGGGTGTTTGCTATCTGAATTTAAATAAGCTGGATTCTGCCTTATCGTTTTTACAAAGAGCTTATGAATCGAGCATACAAATCAATAAAACTGATGTGCCCTATGTACTTTGGAATTTAGGCAGCGTACATAGCAAAATGGGTAATGCCGCTTTAGCTGTTACCTATTTTAATATGGCTGTTCAGGAAGCGGAAAATGTAAAAAAAATAAGGCAGTTAAGTTTTGCCTATACGGGAATGGCTGAACATTTTCAAAGGGTGAACCAACGGGACAGCTCTGTATTTTATGCCAAAAAAGCGTTGGATGTAATACTACATACTCCGTTCTTTTTTATGAGTGTAAAACCGGCAAAAATGCTTGCTGAATTTTATGAAAAAAACAATTGCGACAGTACATTAAAATATGCCAGCATTTATAAAATTGCCAATGATTCTGTATTTAGCAATAAAGTAAATCAACAAATTCAGGTAATGACATTTGATGAAACTTTGCGGCGGCAAGAATTGGCATTAGAAAAATTAAAAGCTGAAGAACAACGTAAACAAAATATCCAGTTTGCATTAATTGCTTTCGGCATTATCGCATTCATCATTCTCTTCTTATTATTCAGCCGCAGTATTGTTGCCAATGAAAAATGGATATCTTTTTTTGGAGTGTTGGGCTTATTGATTGTGTTTGAATTTATCAATTTACTCTTTCATCCCTGGCTTGCATCGTTCACACATGAATCTCCTGTACTGATGTTGCTTGCGTTGGTAATTATTGCTTCACTGCTTATTCCACTACATCATCGTTTGGAAAAATGGATAAAAGAAAAAATGGTAGATAAAAATAAAAAGATACGATTAACCGCAGCAAAAAAAACAATTGAAAGATTAGAAAAGAATTAATTCTGAACTTAAAATAATTATGGAAGCACATCATTCACATCATCCAACACACAAAAAGAAATGGACAGAATACCTGCTGGAATTTTTGATGCTGTTTCTTGCAATATTTCTTGGTTTTATTGCAGAAAATATAAGGGAAACTTCAGTAGAG
>JBKJRY010000333.1:0-4981 GCA_046593045.1 Chitinophagaceae bacterium
CTGCAAAATGAAAAAACAAAGAAACTAAGTATAAAAAAGAAGCGGCTTGCAGCTGGATGGCAACATGGCTACCTGGAAAAATTGTTGTTCGGATAAATTTAGATGCGTTTGCCCTGAAATTTATTTAATTCAAAGGCATTTTTCTATTTTTAAATACTATCTTTGCAGCCCAAAAAATTAATTAATGGCCAACCATTCAGCAACAAAGAAAGATGTGCGTCAAAGCCGAAAGCGTAATGAACGTAATCGTTATCATGGAAAAACTACACGTAATGCTATTCGTGACTTAAAAGTTATTGATACAAAAGCTGCGGCTTCTGAAAAATTACCTGAAATTGCGTCTATGATTGATAAACTTGCCAAGCGAGGCATTATCCATAAAAATAAAGCTGCAAATTTAAAAAGCAAGCTTACAAGGGGTGTTCAGTCTTTAGAAAAATAAGATAATTCCTACTAATGATATATTGGCCTGTTACATAAAGTAACAGGTTTTTTATTGGCATCCCCCCAGTAAGTTAATCATTGGTGAAACTGCTTTTCAATCTGCATAATTTTTAACAAACTCACCATATTGTAAGCCCTCTCATATAAAATATACTGTATGTGGGTATAAATGTCTTTATAAGCTGGTATTCTTTTTTTTTGGAATGAAAAATACCTTAATTTCGCAGCCCAAATTAAAATTATTACTCACCTGCTGTTTAATCGCAGCAAAAAACAAGGTTAATGCAGAATTACGAATTGATGGTGATTTTTACCCCTGTACTTTCTGAAGAAGAATACAAAGCTGCTCAGAAAAAGTACACTTCATTCCTTACTGAGAATGAAGGCAAAATAGTGCACGAAAATGCATGGGGACTAAAACCACTGGCATACCCTATTCAAAAAAAAACCACGGGCTTGTACTGGGTTTTAGAATATAAGGCGCCATCCGACTTCAATGAGAGGCTGAAAATACAGCTTCTGCGCGACGAATCAGTTATTCGGCACATGTACACCGCACTCGATAAATACGCCGTCGAGTACAATGCAAAAAAGAGAAGTGGCGTATCAACAAGAACCGAAAAAGCGGAGGTATAAAATGGCTAAAGCAAATGAAATTAAATATTTAACAGCGATCAAAGCTGAAAAGCGCCCAAAAAAATACTGTCGCTTTAAGAAATTAGGTATCCGGTACATAGATTACAAGGATGGTGATTTTTTGAAAAAGTTTCTTAACGAACAAGGCAAGCTACTGCCACGCCGTATTACAGGGAATTCCCTTAAGTACCAGAGGAAAGTAAGTGATGCCGTGAAAAAAGCCCGGCAAATGGCAATATTGCCTTACGTAACAGACCTTTTAAAATAATATCTACTTCTTCAGCTCTCATTTTAAAAGTCTGAAATAGATCTAAATCTTTAAATATGCAGGTAATATTAATTCAAGATGTAAACAATTTAGGTGGAGCGCACGAACTTGTAAACGTAAAGAGCGGCTATGGACGCAACTACCTGATTCCTTCAAAGCTGGCTGTAGAAGCAAATTCTTCTAATCTCAAACAACTTGAGGAACGCAAAAAACAACTAGCTAAGAAAGAAGAAAAACTCTTAGCAGAAATAAACGACGTGGTAAATGTTTTGCAGGAATCACCTTTGAAAATCGGCGCTAAAACCGGTACAAGCGGAAAAATATTTGGAAGTGTAACTTCAGTACAGATAGCCAGGGCGATAAGAGAGCAAAAGGGATATGAAATTGACCGACGCCGGATACAGATTACCGATGACGTGAAAGAATTGGGAAATTATAAGGCTAAAATTGATTTTGGCAAAGGCCAGGAAATTGAAGTAGAATTTGAAGTTGTAGCTGAATAGGCAAATCCCAGGCTTAAATAATTGCAAACCCGCTCAGTGAGTGGGTTTTTCTTTTGGGAAATAGCCCACCAATAATTTAGAGTTAATAAAATCAAGGCACGCTTCAAAAAACCTATTTTAAAAATTTTTTTTTAGTTTAATATTGTTCCAAAGAAATGACTATCTTTATTGTTAGTTAATGGGTTTAGTTTGTTTTCCATTAGGCTGATGTTTCTCTTTTTCCGGTCTCTTCAGTGCATTGTAGCTACTAATTCATTAATGGAATTCAAAAATTAATTTAAACAAAAGTTTTTACAATGAACATTTATGTAGGTAATCTCAGTTGGTCAATGACTGATGATGATTTAAGCAACTTATTCAGCCAGTATGGTTCTGTTACAAGTGCAAAAATTCTTAAAGAAAAAAATACCGGCCGCAGTAAAGGTTTTGGTTTTGTTGAAATGGAAGATGATGAAGCAGCAAAAACTGCTATCGCTACATTAAACGAAAGCGAAGTGCAAGGCAGGAAATTAATTGTTAACGAATCTCAACCACGCCCTGAAGGCGGCGGCTACAAGAAAAGTGGCGGCGGCGGATACGGTGGTGGTGGCAGAAGCGGCGGCGGCGGCGGCGGATACGGTGGTGGCGGGAGAAGCAGCGGCGGCGGATACGGCGGCGGTGGTGGTGGTGGCGGCTACAAGAAAAGTGGCGGTGGCGGATACGGCAGCGGCAGAAGTGGCGGCGGCGGTGGGTACAATAAAGATTATTAATTCTTGATTATATAAACCTAATTAAAATCCTTTTCATTGATTTGAAAAGGATTTTTTATTTGTAATCTGGAATTGATGACAAATCCTATTCCCAGGCCTATACCATAAGTAATAAACCTCGATCGCCACGTCGAAAAAAGTTTTGCCTAAGTCGTTTGCGTGCGATATGTACAGAGCATTTCGGTGATTGCTTTCCTATCCTTGTTTCCTAAAATCGTTTTACAAAACTGCAGAAAGGAGTTGAAGTTCCGATAACGGTGTTCCTGAAATAAATGACCCTGGCAAATCAATAGGTTTGAATTTGTATACACTACTGATCTGAAGGTTTGCACCAACAGGCGAATCCATCAACATAAAGTATGTAAAGAAGTTGCTGAAAAAGACTTCCGTCCCAAAAGGTGGTTGACAGAAACATCAAATTGATACAAAGCTCTTTGACGATAAGCGTTATACCTTCAAAGCCTTGTCAGGCCTACTTTTTGCAAATATTGCAACTGATTACCTAAATTAAAAAGAATATGAAATATCGAACCTTTTCTACCACTGATAAAATTCTTCTTAGTAAAAGAGCTATTATAGAATCCGTAAATTATGAGTTAAAAAAAAATTGTCAGTTGCAGCATACCAGGTAGTCGGCTATTCAATAATTATCTGTTCAATATAATGAGCGCACTGGCTGCTTATTCATTATTTTAAAAAAACTTCTCCCATTATACAATCGGAAAATATACCCAGCTTTCCATTGACACCTTAAATTGAATTCACGTTATCTCAGTATATCAGTTACAGCTAATATCATTAGTGCCCTTCCACCATTGGCATTCATTTATTACTCTTCAAACATAAAAGAATACCCAGGATGGAAACCCTGTGAGAGAAATGTACTAATATAAATAATTATTAATCTTTTATTCCCAGTGTAGATTTCACCACGTTATAATTGTTCCAATCAATTTGTTTGGCTATACCGTGAACTCCTCCCGGAATAAGAATATACCTGAATTGCGAATTTTTATTTCCGTAAGTATCAGTAAATGAACTTATATCGTGGGTAGATAATATTAGAATAGATTGAGGGGAAAAATAAGGATTAACACTTACAAGATCTCCGAAAAGGAACAGATCAATAACAGGTAGTGGTGTGATGAATTGGGCGGTAACTGAATCGTTTCCTATGTTCCAATAAATCTTTATATCGCCTTTGTTTAAAATAGAATCAACCAGTCTGGGGGCGATAATTTCCGCAATCCATGCGCTACTGTCAGCCGAAGCCGGATCAAACGTCACATCGAGCCAATCAGAATAAATAACATTAGCAACACCGGTATCACCTTGGGGACCCTGTGGTCCGGAAGGTCCTGTAGCCCCATTCGCTCCGGGTGCACCTGTTGCACCAGCAGCACCGGCATCCCCTGTATCTCCTTTTTTGCAATTTGAAAATGCAATTGTAATTAAAAATAATAGCGTTAGAAATTTAGAAAGGTTGCGATTCATGATTTTTGGTTTTGGTAATTAAAAATAAAATTTTAGATATGTTAATGTAGTGCGCTAATCCGGAAGTTGCTTTAACAGACAATTAATAAAAATAAGTCTAAATGTACAATCAAATCTACCTCATAACTTGATAAAACAAAAAAATATCTTCAAAAAGGTAGCCCTTATAAATTTGCATTAAAACTTGCTATTTTTAAGCACCTATTATTCCCCAAAAAAGGTTCATTTACAATTAATTTAGAATTGTTATTTGAGCCGCTCAAATTAAAAATGTGAAAATAATATTCCATAGCCTCCTTTTAAGACTAAAAAATAGTAATACCCGCTTATAGCAAAATGCGGGATAAAGTAAAGCAATATCAAATCGAGTAGGAAGGCAGCCATTACTTGCCTACCTGTCCTCTAATACCACCGTGCATACCGTTCAGTAAACGGCGGTTTGTTAGAAAAGTTTTCTCTGATGTTCGGTTTTCCAATAGTAATAGTTAGTGAAACCCACGTACTTTAGTCGTGCAAAATATTCACTTTATTAGCGTTTCATGATTAACACTTCTTATTTGTAATCGTTCATTTCATAAAACACAAATTTATCCTCCCGCGGCTTATCTTTAAATAACGCAATGATTGTTTTTATTTCTTTTAAAGCATTTTTTCCTTTTAAAATATCAATGCTTTCTTTTATAGAACGGACAGTATCTTCCAATTTTCTTTTTTCTAAAGGCAGGTTAACGTGAATGCTCATTAATGAAAACCCACTGTAGCGTCGTAATGGATTGTAGCGAGGATGCTGCATTAAGGCAAATTTCTGCTGCTCCAAATCCTGCACCTGCTCTTTTAAAACCTGGTTATATATTGCAAGCTTCTCCTTACTTATTTTAGCAAACGAT
>JBKJRY010000420.1:0-5334 GCA_046593045.1 Chitinophagaceae bacterium
CGTCCTTATTTCGCTAAAGTAACAATTGCTATATATCGAATACTTGAATGCAATAGTGATATATCATCTTGATTGATTCAATGATTCTGCAAGCTTTATTTTAATTAGAAAGATGCCTACAAACTTGATTCAAAAAGTAATCGGAACTTCGCGTTTATTCACTTTTTTAGTGTACGTATTTTTTTAAACCCAACCATTTTCTATGGATGACCCCACTATGGATGTAAACCCAACTGATTTATTGGAGCAACCGAAAGAATTAATACAGGCCTGTATTGGTGGGGATAGATATTCTCAAAGCAGGTTGTATGAGCAATTCGCGTCAAAAATGTTCGCAGTTTGCATGCGTTATGCAAAGAACAGGGAGGAGGCGGAAGAAATAATGCAGGAAGGTTTCGTACAGGTTTTTAAATCATTACATAATTTTAAGTATGCAGGATCCTTTGAGGGCTGGATAAGAAAAATAATGGTGTATTGCTCCATTCAGCATTATCGGGCAAAATCCAAAATGTATCCCGTTGTGAATATAGACTCAACGCAAACGGAATATATATGTAAAGAAGATATTATAGCGAGGATACAGAAAAAGGAATTATTGGAAATGGTGCAGGCTTTGCCACCGGCTTACCGGATGGTTTTTAACCTGTACGTTTTTGAAGGGATGAAACACCGCGAGATTGCTGGGCAGTTGGGTATTTCTGAAGGGACATCAAAATCGAATTTTTTTGATGCGAAAAAAATATTGCAAACCTCAGTTAACAACAGTTTAAAAGTTGCCAAAAACTATTAAAATATGGATGAAAATCTACATGATGATATAGAAGACCTTTTTCACTCCGCCTTAAATGAAAATGAAGTAACTCCCTCACAAAAAGCATGGGAGGAGATAGACAAACGGCTTGATAAAGAAAGTGTGGTTAGTATCAGGAAAAAATATACAAATCTAAAAAGAATCGCTATTCTTCTATTGTTGCTGCTGGGTATTTCGGTATATGAAATGAATAGAATCAATACTAGAAATAACCGTACAGAAAACAATAAACTTGCTTCAGAGACTCAAAAAAAATCTGCAAAACCAAATGATAAAATTTTAAGAGAAAGTGAAGGAGTTACTACGGTAAAACCTGTAGACTCAAAAATTTTTAATAATAACAACGACATTGTTATAGAAAACAGATTGCCCGCTGATTCATTTAATACCAGCAGCCAAAAAACAGGTGCCGGAGATCATACACCCGCCAACAATAAACGTGCTGTCAAGCAGAAATATACAGGTCAAAAATCGCGATCAAAAAATATAAATCAAAAAAATCAAACTGTTTTTAATTCGTCAAAAAAAGTAGGACTTGCCTCTGAAACTTTTTTAAAATCAAAAATAAATAATGACAGCCCGGCTGAAAATAACCGATCATTTGCAGAACATAAAAGCAAAAGAGAATACCAGCAAATCCCTTATTACAAAAGCCCGCAAAATAACCTGGTTGAAAATATGATTTTGGAATCAAAAAAAGTTGTCGATTTAAAAAATTCTTTTAAGCCATTATTGGCTACTGCAACCAATGTGACTGATACAGGCACCCGGTATGTAGTACAAAACAAAACAAATAATAAGCAAAGATTATCCCGGTTTTCAATCACGCCTTTCTTCTCACCGGACATTGCCTGGTATCACTTACAGAATGAAAATAGTAATAGCCAATCCGGCAATGCGGTTGATATAGAAAGAGAAGAAACACATGAATTTTCTTCAACATCCGGTGTATTGGCAGGTTATAAAATAAACAGGCATTGGGGTTTACAATCCGGCATAACATTATCCAACATCAATATTGTTACAGAACCGGAAACAATTTATGCTCAACCTGATAACGCAGGCAATGTTAAATACCGGGTAAATACTTCTTCAGGTTATGGATATATACTTCCTTCTTACAGTGCTAATCCTGCTATTGGTGATAGTTTATATGCTTTCACTTCTACCCATTCATTGCGATACATTGGAATCCCGGTGTCGGTTACCTGGAGTTTTATAAAAAATAAATTCACCCTCGGCGCACAGGCGGGGCTATCTGCAAATTTTTTGACAAGAGCAAAGATGGAAACTACTGTCGAAAAAGGATTTGATAATTCTGTTGAAACAGTTAATAATATACAGGGTCTGAAAAAAATCTACCTCAGCGGTTTAGCGGGTTTTGGTGTTGATTTTCAATTGAACCAAAAACTATCCTTAGCCTTTGCACCGACCATGCGGTTTGCTCTTAATTCAATTAATAAAAATGCTCCTGTAAGATCTTTTCCCATGTCTTTCGGATCTTCGGTTGGTTTAAAAATCGGTTTATAAAATAGGAATGATCCTGTTATCAGTTCTAATTATTCACTTTAGGAATTACTTTACTGGTGATAGTTATAAAATATTTCCCATTCAACATATTGTCATTTAACGATTCGCCTCCAATGTATTTCAGGCTTAACCTGGCAAAAAAAATTACAGCAATCACTTTCCGCGCCTTGAAAGAAGACATAAATAAATTATTTGATGAAGATTATGAATTAATCAGGTTACCTGCCTCAAAAGCATTTATAAATCATAAAACAAAACTTCCTCAAATAGCGCTTCTTGTCGCGATAAACGATGCCTGCATTTATAACTTATCGAACGCATTACCTTTTTTTGAAAAAGGATAAGATTTCGATAATAATTTTCTTCCCGGTATTTCTTTTTGCCAACCATAATAAATCTCAGGAAATACAACCCGGTTGCAACAATTAATTTCCCCGTAAGATTTAAAAATAAATTCCGGCAACACCCAACTAAATAATATCACCTCCCACACTACTTAATAAAGAAATCATAGGTACCCTCTCTTTATAAGTGCATGGTTATACTTTGAATTAATCCACTAACAATTAAAATTCATTTATGAAAACGATCAGTTTTAAAACATTCAACATCACCAGTTCGCTGGTTATTGCATTGGCTTTTCTTTCTTTTTCATTTACCTCTTGTGAAAAGAAAGATGCAGCAACATCCACTGCAATATTAGGAACTAAAGAAATTGTGCTAAACCCCACAGCAGGCAGTTCCGTGAGCGGTAAAGCAGTAATCGCCGAAAATTCCGATCATAGTTTCAACGTAAGTATTACACTGCAAAATACCCTGAAGGACACTGTAATGGTAATGCATTTTCACAATGGAAGTATTGCATCACCCGGAAATATATCAGTTCCTCTCACTGATATTACGGGAACAGGCGGACAGGCTACCGGCACCACACTAAATATTACATCAGGCATGACATCAACAGGCGCTGTTGTAAGCCTTACTTACGACAGCATTATAAAACCTACGAGATATATTAATGTTCATTACAGCGCCTCACAAATAAATAACGTGATAGCTAATGGAGATATTCAATAACATTTTTTAATCAAAACCAATAGTATTATGAAAAAGATATTTTTTGCCATGCTAATATCTGTTCCGGCAATATTCGTTGCATGCGAAAAGAAAGAAAAAGAAAAAGCTGAAAATACTTGTCCCACTGTAGCGGCAAGTGCGGTACCGCAGGCTGTTAAGGATTCCTTCGCAATAAGATACCCGGCAACGAGTGTTATCACATGGTTCAATAAAGACAACGTGGCTTTTTGCGCTTACTTTATTACGGCTGCCAACGTAGAAAAATTAGCACAGTTCGCAAATAGCGGCAGCTTTATTAAAGAGGAAATGGAAGCCCACCAGGTGGGACAACACGAAGACAGTACAACAACCGTTGGTAAAGTTAATGGTTGCGAATGTGAAGTGCATAAGGAAGGAGATTAAGGTTGAGGGTTCTTTTTCATAAATAGCCAGGTTCTATTTATGGCCCCTCATTATTCATTCTGAGGGGCTTTTTTTTAATCTGAAAGAATCATGAAAGACAATATTGAGGTTTCAAAAGCCTTCGTGTTTAAAAACCTGCCCTCCAGATAAACTTGTGATTTAACTATGGCTGATAATTTAAAAGATAAAATTGAGGCGTATGTGAAAGGATTATTTAAACAAAATCCTACACCATCTCTTAAATTCCATAATTTATCCCACACAAAAAATGTTGTAAAAAATGCAATGGGTATTGCAGGACATTATAATGTTTCAGAAAATAAAATGTTTATCCTTTATGCTGCCGCCTGGTTTCATGATACCGGTTATCTTTTTGCGGAACCTCAGTATCACGAAAAAGAAAGTTGCCTGATTATGGAAGAATTTATGGCCGAAGAAGACATTGACATAAGGCTTACAAATAAAATTAAGCAGTGCATCATGGCAACAAAATTTCCGCAAAATTCTCAAAATAAGTTAGGAAAAATTATTTGTGATGCTGATGTATTTCATTTTGGCACCAAAGACTTTGATGAAAATAATCAACGGGCATTTGAAGAATATGTTCTTAGGTATGGCAAAATTAATGGTGTTGAATTCAACAAGGCTGCTATTCGCTTGCTGGAAACGCACCGCTTCTTTACTGGTTATTTCAGGAGGTTATTAAACAAGCAAAAAGAAAAAAATATCATCGCATTGGAAAAGAAATTATGCAGTTGAAAAATATTCTCATTATTAAATTAACCGGTTAACATACTATGAAAAAATTATTACTACTATCTATATACGTGTTGCCAATTTTTGCATCTGCCCAAAAAAAAATTACCATTAGCGGAAATGTAAAAGATCTAAAATCCGGTGAAGCTCTTATTGGCGCCAGTATATATGTAACCAATGAGAAAAGAGGAACCACTTCCAACTCTTACGGCTTTTACTCCCTAACAATAAAGGAATCGGATTCTATAGGGTTGATTATTTCTTACCAGGGTTATCAGCCAAAAATATTGATCATAAGCGGCAAAGCCAGCCAATCGCTTGACTATAATCTCGAAGAAAAATCCACAAGCCTTAAAGAAGTTGTTGTTAGTCTGGATAAAAATAATAACAATGTAAGTAAAGCGAGAATGAGTGTTATAAACATTCCGATGAGGCAGATAAAAACGTTGCCTGCTATTGCCGGAGAAAGAGATATTTTAAAAGTTGTCCAATTGCTTCCCGGCGTTCAATCAGGTCAGGAAGGCACAACGGGGTTTTATGTAAGAGGCGGCAATACTGATCAGAATCTTGTTCTCTTAGATGAAGCCGTTGTCTACAATCCAAGCCACCTGTTTGGATTGTTCAGCACTTTTAACACCAATGCTATCAATAGTGCTGAACAACCCAAACAGGTGGCTTGGATTGTAGACAACGGCTTCATCTAAGAGAACAAGATTCTGGTCAGTATTGCCGCCTCTTACATAAAACCCCGTTGTGCC
>JBKJRY010000015.1:0-32868 GCA_046593045.1 Chitinophagaceae bacterium
CTTTGATTTGAAAGCAGAAAAAATCCTCTAAAATCAACACATGTTAAAGGAATAATAAATATATCCCTCCCTCTGAAACTCATTACCTATGGTTCTCGATGTTTGCGAAATTTGGGATTAACTTTGATATTCATATACGTGATATAGATTGCACTGGTTGCAAAAATTCACTAACAATCTATCTTTAAAAATACATTATGGGAGTATGGAAACAAATAGCTGAATACTTGTGGCTAAAGAAAAAAGACCCTAATACTCCCCGCACCAAATGGGTTGGCTACATGCATGGCATCAACAGGCTTTCCATATTGCTTTTTTTGCTGGCAATTATTATCATCATTATAAAGTTATTAAGAAGGTGATGATCAGGCTTGCCTTTGCAGACTTTCATAGACAATCTTCGCTGCATTAGCTGATGCATTTCCACCTTCAGAGAGTTGCTTTTTCAACAGGTAATAATCAAATTGTATTCTTTCTCTTTTTACGGGATCATATAATATTTCATTCAATTCCTTTGTGATGTCTTGCGGCGTGAGCTGATCCTGGATCAATTCTTTTACTACTTCACGGTTCATGATCAGGTTTACAAGAGATATGAATTTAAGTTTCACAAGCCTTTTGGCAATTGAATAAGAAATGCTTCCAGCCTTGTAACAAACTATTTCAGGAACGCCAAATAATGCTGTTTCCAGTGTGGCTGTGCCTGAAGTTACGATAGCGGCATAAGCCTGCATCAGCAATGTATATGTATCATCGGTAACCATTTGTACGTTACCAAAAGGTTTTAGAAAAGGCTCGTAAAATTCATCGGGCATCGATGGTGCTTTAGCTACAATAAAAGTATTCTCGGGAAAATTTTTGGTGGCATCCAGCATCACGGGAAGCTTTGCTTTTATCTCCTGCTTTCTGCTGCCTGGCAGTAAGGCGATCGTATTTATTGCTTGTTCAATTTCCGGGTGGTTGTTTTTAAAATTTTCTATTACCTGTACCAGCGGATGACCCACATAGTCCACTTCATAATTCCAATTTTTATAAAATTGCTTTTCAAATGGCAGAATCACAATCATTTTATCAACGTATTTTTTTATGGATTTAACCCTGCTTTCTTTCCATGCCCATACTTGTGGTGAAATATAAAAGATGTTTCTAAAATTGTTTTGCCTGGTCCATTGGGCCATACGTAAATTGAATCCCGGATAATCAATAAGTATTACAACATCGGGTTGATAATTTTTAATATCTTCTTTACAAAATTTAAAATTTCTTAAAATGGCAGGAAGATTTTTTACCACTTCGGCAAAACCCATAAAAGCGAGATTACGGTAATGCTTAACTAATGTTGCCCCGGCAGCTTCCATTTTATCTCCTCCCCAGCATCTTATATTGGCTGAGCCATCCAGTTTCAGAAGTTCTTTAATGAGATTACTGCCATGCAGATCACCGGATGCTTCGCCGGCAACAATGTAATACTTCATACTTGCGTCTAGTCTTGGTAAAAGCTTTAAAGATAATTACAAAAAGTATTCCATTGAAGGTTTTAGATGGTCTTTAGCTGGAAAATTGGAGTTAGTTAAATCCCTGGAAAATATTGATAATAAAATCTTTAATAAAAGATAATTTTTAAAATTACTACCAATATTTAAAAATCATAGCAATTATTGCATAAATAATTGTAAGTACAAATATTCCTTTCCCAGTTTTATCACGATGGCCATTGATATATATGGTAAACAAAATCGCATTGGCCATTAATGAAACACTTATTGAAACGGTGATCAGGTTGGGATTAAACTTTATCCATTGCAGCATTTCAGCAAGCGTAAGGCCCTGGAATTTATAAAGTTTGAAAATCATAAAACCTATCATTGGTGCAATGAGACCTAACGCCAGGCCAAAAACAAAATTGTCTTTTTTAAATATCATAATACATCCCAGGTTGTTTCCAACTCGTTTTTTAATTTATAATTAGTGAGATCAAATTGAACAGGCACTACACTTACATAGTTATGTTCTAATGCCCATACATCCGTATCCGTCCCTTCATCAAAATTTTTAAATTCACCGGTAAGCCAATAATATTTTTTACCATGGGGATCAAGGCGTTCAAAAAAATCTTCTTCGTACTTCGCGTAAGCCTGTTTGCATACCTTGATGCCGCACATTAGTTCCAGCGGCATTGCCGGAATGTTAACATTCAGCAAAAGATGTTTGTCCATTTTTGTTTGCAAGAGGCTCTTTACAATTTTATGAACGTAAAATTTCGAAGCAGTAAAGTCTGCTTCGAATCTATAGTCAAGCAACGAAAAGCCAACTGAAGGAATACTTTCAATAGAAGCTTCCATGGCGGCACTCATGGTACCTGAATAAATTACGTTTATAGAATGGTTGGCGCCATGATTAATGCCGCTGAGGCATATGTCTGGCTTGCGATGCAATATTTTATCAACGGCAAGCTTTACACAATCCACAGGAGTACCACTGGTTTGCCAGCACTCTACTCCTTCAAACATAGCTTCTACTTTGTTGAGTCTTAGTGGTACGCCAATCGTAATCGCATGCCCCATTCCGCTTTGCGGTTTATCCGGCGCTACCACTACTACCTGTCCAAGATCCTTTACAGCTTCAATTAGATTTCGTATGCCAGGTGCTGTTATGCCATCATCATTGGTTACGAGGATGATGGGTTTTTCTGTTGAAAATTCTGTCATTAAATTTTAAATATTTTTATTGTACAACCCTTAAACGGATCATACATTCGCCTAAAACCATCTGAACAACGGCCTTGTCACTGCTTCTCTAAACGGCCAGGGTGTTGCAAATAGTATAAGTACTAAGGAAATTCCGAAAAATACCAGGCTCCTCCTGAACTTCGCCCGGGACGTTGCTGCCTTTTTTACTGAGCTTCTTCCAACGTGAACAAGTATCCATGCGAGAATCATAAAAATTTCATGCTCCATAGTAAAAAACCTGAGATTGGCATCTTTCATATTCTCACCTAAATGCTTCAGCCTTTCAAACCAGGCACCAACGAAATAAAGCGCCAGGCCAATAAGCAGCTGTACATCCATGCTTAGCATGAAAAAGAAATTGCTGCGGTTATCACGGACTGTAAATTCTTTTTTACCAGCAATGCCGGCCAAAGCTCCGAAAACAGCCCATACTCCAAAAAGCAATATTAGCCACCGCAATAAATTATGTATTACAAGAAGTGCTTGCATAAAATAAGTTTTTTTGCAAAAGTAAGGGATTGATGGTTGTGTAGGCAAGCAGGCTTGCGAGTCGCCCGGTAAAGGCCTGTGACCACCAGCGCTGTCAAAGGGCAGGAAGCTTACTCAGAATTAAAATTTATGATCAGGCTTGATTAAACCTGGAAATTGTTGTTGAAACTTTTTAATTCTTGGAATGGATTCCATACGCACATAAGGTACACCGGGATTGTTTACAATATAATTCTGATGATAATCTTTAGCTTTCCAGAATTTTACAAATGGCTCAATCTCTGCCGCAATCGGCTCATCATAGTTCCCCGAGGCATTTAATTCTTTTTTATAATCTTCAGCCTCTGTTTTTTCATTATCATTCCTGTAAAAAATTATGGAGCGGTACTGCCTGCCAATATCAGGCCCCTGGCCGTTTACTTGTGTCGCATCTTCTGAAGTGAAATATACATTGAGTAACGTCTCGTAGCTGACTTCGGCAGAGTCGTAATATATATTTACGGTTTCTGCATGGCCGGTGCTCCCGCGTCCTACTTCTTCATAGGTAGGATTTTGTTCCGTTCCACCTGAATAACCTGAGATGACTTCTTTTACCCCTTTCACACTTTCAAATATGGATTCTTCGCACCAGAAACATCCACCTGCAAAAGTCGCCTGGCTGTATTTCGCAAGCTCTTCACCAGATAATGACGGCACAGGTATATTTTTTATTTTAGAACTACCTGGCCCGCAGGAAACAAGCCCGCATACAATTACAACAACTCCAAAAAAGTTTATTAAGTGTTTCATCTAAAAATTATTTTTTTATACATACGTCGGTCTCATAAAATGAGATGTAACTAAATTAATAAAATATATACGATTAATAGCAAAATCGCCTATTCCCGTCAAATACACCTTAGCTCTATTGCAGGATACAGGCTCAGCGTATAATAACTGCTGCAATAATAATAACCAATAGCTTAATTACATTTCGAAAGTATGTAGCCAAAAGTAGAAAAGTACTACAGTACACATGACTTTAATTATTTTATAAGGCCTTTCTTCATCTATTTAATGATGGACGTTTTCAAGTCCAAAACCTTATCTTTGCAAACTTCTAAAAATTAAGATATGAAACTGAAAGGTTTGGTTTGGTTTTTTGCTATTACTCTTATTCTCATTTCCGTGTACCAGCTTTCTTTTACATGGGTCGTTAATAGCCATGAGAATAAAATGAAGCAAAAGGCTGAAAAGATTGTAAAAATGAGAAACCCCGGTATTTCCGGGGATGAAAAAGACAATCTTGTAAAGGCACAATTTGGGCGTTTGCTTGATAGTACGAGGGATACTAAAATTTATCCTGTACTGGGAACTACTTACCAAAAGTGTAAAGAAAACGAGTTGAATCTCGGCCTGGATCTACAGGGTGGGATGAACGTGACACTTAACGTAAGCCTTGAGGGATTATTAAAATCTTTGAGTAATAACCCGAAGGATCCCCAACTGATTAATGCGTTGAATAAAACAAGCCAGGAAAAAGTAACGAGCAACCTGGATTACATCACCCTGTTCGGGCAGGTGTTCAAACAACAAAATCCATCTGCCAATCTTGCGTCTTTATTTGCGGGGGCTGGTAAAACCATTAAATTAACTGATAATGATAACCAGGTGCTGGACCAGTTAAGAACTACTTCAAAAGGCGCCATCAATCAAACTTATAAGATCTTATTAAAACGTATTGACCAGTTTGGTGTTGCACAGCCTAATATTAACCTTGATGAGAATAAAGGCATTATTACTGTTGAACTGGCCGGTGTTCAGGATGCTACCCGGGTAAGGAATTTATTACAGGCATCCGCGCATTTACAATTCTGGGAAGTTTATAATATAGGAGAAATTGGAAAAAATATTGATGATGCCGATAAAGCACTTGGAGATTATTTGGGCGGCGTAGTAACTACTGATTCAGCAAAAAATACGAATGATACCACTAAAGTTGCAGTTGATTCAGCTAAAATTTTCGCCAATCAGCATCCGCTTGCAAATGCGATTCGTTTCATAGGGCCACAGCAGGATAACACAGGAAAGCCACAATATTTTGCCGCAATAGCCAACATTGAGCTTAGGGATACAGCGAAGGCAAATGAATACCTCAATATGGATATTGTAAAAAACAATTTTCCATCGAACCTGAAATTTTTATACGGGCTTGAGCAAAAAGATGAAAAATCCAACCGTAAGTATTTTGAACTTTACGCTATTAAAACGGTTCCGGGAACTGATAAAGCTAAACTGGAAGGAGAAGGAGTTGAAGACTCAAGAGCAGACTATGATGAGCGTGGCCGCCCTGCTATAAAAATGCAGATGACACCTTCAGGAAGCCGCACATGGGCAAAGCTTACAACTGATAATGTAAACAAGCCAATAGCCATTGTACTCGATGATATTGTGTACAGCGCTCCAAATGTAAATGGCCCTATTGAAGGTGGTAATTCTGAAATAAGCGGAAACTTTTCTGTTGAAGAAGCCCAGGACCTTGCGAGCATATTAAAGATTGGTAAAATAGATGCACCTGCAAAAATTGTACAGGAGCAAATAGTAGGGCCAACACTTGGACAGGATGCTGTAAACGGTGGTGCCAAAGCTTTTGCAATCTCCTTTTTAATCATATTCATTTTGATGTTGCTGTATTACAATACAGCAGGTTGGGTAGCGAATATTGCATTGATCTTAAACCTTCTTTTCACTATAGGAATTTTAAGCGCATTAGGTGCAACTCTTACTGCTGCCGGTATCGCGGGTCTCGTACTTACAATCGGTATGGCAGTGGATACCAACGTAATTATCTTTGAAAGAATAAAGGAAGAACTCACGCGTGGCAAAAATTACCAGCAGGCAGTGAACGATGGCTACAGGCGATCGCTTGCTCCCGTAATTGATGCTCACGTAACTACTTTTTTAACAGCCGCGATCTTATTTTATTTTGGCCTAGGTCCGGTACTTGGCTTTGCTACTACACAGATGCTGGGTATTTCTCTTTCATTATTCTGTGGTATTTTATTAAGCAGGCTTATAACTGATGTCTGGACAAACAAGCAAAGGCATTTTAAATATTTTACCGGTGTTTCCAAAAAAATATTTAAGCAAGCAAATTTCAAATTTATTGAATACAGGAAATATGCATATGGTATTTCAATCGTTGTGTTGATATTGGGTGTTTCCTCTTTCTTTAATGGTTTTGAGCAAGGTGTTGAGTTTAAAGGTGGAAGAAGTTATACCGTACAATTTGCCCACCCGGTAACGCGGGATTCAATTGCCAATTCGCTTCATGAAGCACTTGGAGGCGATTACCCTGTAATAAAAACAGTGGGAGATAATAAGCACTTGAACATTACTACCTCTTATTTAATAGGCCAGGAAAATGCGGACAGCGCTGTACAAACACATTTGTACCAGGGGCTAAAATCTCACCTGGCACCTAATGTTACGTACCAGCAGTTTGTAAAAAATAGTATACAAAGTTCGCAAGTGGTACAGCCCATTATATCTAAAGATCTTAGAAACGGCGCAATAAAAGCAACCATATTTGCACTCATGGCAATTATCCTTTACATTTTCATTCGCTTCCGCGACTGGAGGTACTCCCTGGGAACAATCGTTGCATTGCTGCATGATGTGTTTGTAGCGCTTGCTGTATTCTCTTTTTTCAAAACAATAGTGCCTTTCCCTTTAGAAATTGATCAACATTTTATTGCGGCGATTCTCACAGTAATCGGTTTCTCGATGAATGATACCGTTATTGTATTTGACAGGATACGAGAGTACAGTCATAATATGAAAGGAGCCGATAAAGCTACAATAATCAACAGGGCTGTAAATGATACCCTGAGCCGTACCATCATGACATCAGCAACTGTATTTATTACATTGCTTGTATTGTTCATTTTTGGCGGAGAAGTTACAAGGGGATTTTCTTTCGCAATGTTGATAGGTGTAATCACCGGTACCTATTCATCTATTTTCGTAGCAGCGCCGATACTTGTTGATTTTGCAAAAAACAAGCCTTTAGGTTCAGCAGATCTTGCAACTGAAAATGTAAAGAAAGCAGCGGAAACAAAACAGAAATTGGCTAAGGCAAAATAATTTTTCATTCTTTTTATAAAAAAAACCTGTGTATTCCGCAGGTTTTTTTATTTTATCTTCATTCATCACGTGTTTTTTTAAAATGACATTTACCCCGGAGAATATTTTGCTTATTGGCTCTATTCTTTTACTGGCGAGCGTTTTCACCAGTAAAACGTCTGCACGGTTTGGCATTCCTACCTTAGTGCTCTTTATTGGCGTTGGTATGCTGTCTGGCTCGGAAGGGCCCGGGGGAATTTATTTTTATGACCCGAAACTTGCACAGACACTTGGCGTAATCGCACTAAATTTCATTTTATTTTCCGGTGGGCTCGACACAAAGTTTGAAAGCATAAGGCCTGTATTGTGGCGGGGTATTTCTTTGTCAACGATAGGAGTTTTGCTTACTGCCGCTACAGTAGGAATCTTTGTTCACCTTGTTACCGATTTTACTTTGCTGGAAGGATTGCTCCTTGGAGCTATAGTTTCATCTACGGATGCGGCGGCGGTCTTTTCTATATTGCGCTCAAAAAATATCGGACTGAAGGGCTACATACGCCCTACACTTGAGCTTGAAAGCGGAAGTAATGACCCCTTTGCATTTGGATTAACTATTACGTTGACTTCCCTGATTGTTTTGGGAGAATCACCTGGCGTGGGGTTGATATTTCATTTTTTAAAAGAGATATTTTTTGGTGCTATTACAGGCTTAATATTAGGCAGAATAGTATTGTTTGTTTTGAATAAAGTATCGCTTGACATTGAAGGACTATACCCGGTATTTTTAATGGCCTTCGTTTTTTTTACTTTTTCCATTACCGATCTTTTAGGTGGTAATGGATTCCTTGCTGTTTACATCGCGGGTCTGGTGCTTGGGAATAATAATTTTATCCATAAAAAAAGTATTATAAGATTTTATGACGGACAGGCCTGGCTTATGCAGATTGTAATGTTTTTGACGCTGGGTTTGCTGGTCTTCCCGTCTCACATTTTGCCAGTAATGGGGCTTGGAATTTTAATATCATTGGTACTGATTTTCGTTGCAAGACCAATAGGAGTTTTTATAAGTCTTTCATTTTTCAAAAGGATACAACTTCGGGAGAAATTATTTATTTCATGGGTAGGCCTCCGGGGGGCTGTGCCAATCGTGTTTGCCACTTACCCGCTTATTGCTAATGTGGGGAAATCGCATATCATTTTTAACCTGGTATTTTTTATTTCTACGATTTCTGTCCTGCTGCAGGGAACTACCTTGCCTCTTGTTGCAAAGTGGCTAAGGGTGATTGTACCTCAGAATGTAAAACGAAAATTTGCGTTGGATCTCGAACTTTCCGATTCACCGGATTCTGAAATGATAGAAATACTGTTACCGGATACAAGCCCTGCGATCGGTGTTTCTTTAGTGAATCTCAACTTTCCTAAGAAAGCATTTATTGTTATGATACAGAGAGGTGGAAAATATATTCGCCCTGGCGGTTCTACTGTTATTGAAAAAGGAGATAAGCTTTTAATACTTGCCTCGGACACGGAAGTGTTCGAAGATGTATTTCTCAACCTGGGTTATATCGAAGAATAGAAAATATATATACTGAGTGTCCCCGGGGAAGCAGTTTTAAAATTGGTTGATCCAAGCAATCAATATTCTATATGTTTTTAATTGATGTGATTCAATATCACGTTGGTAATTTCTTCTGTATCTCCATCAAAATGATGCCCCCCGGGAAGCACTTCATGCGTGTATTTCTTTAATGAAATTTTATTAAACGCGAAATCCTTTTCATCACTGCCATTAATGATAACAAGGTTGTCGACATTTAGTTTATTAATCTCAGTAACCACATCCATATTTCTTTTAGTACTACCCCCAAAGATGTCTGACCAATGAATTTCAAAATCTGTATTTCCTGAGGAAGCCATTATGAAAGAGACTTTTGTGTTATCAAGAATATTTTTGGGGAGCCTGTTTAAAATAAAAGGCAATACATCCGCACCAAATGAATAACCTATAAATATTACCTGCTTGTTTTTTCTTCCCTCAGTTTTATTGTTTAAAAAAATTTTTACGTCATCCGTAGTTTGTTCCGGCGTCTTTTTATAATTGAAGTAAGACCTTGCATTTAATGCGCATACGTCATATCCTTTTTTATTGAGAGATAAACATAACGCAGTTGAGAATTTATTGAATCCTCCATCTCCGGATATATAAAAAATGATGGGCTTATCGTGCGTAGCTGACGCCCATTCTTTTACCGGGAAATTTTGAGCTATTATTTTTGATGAGAACAAAACCTGTAAAAGTATGAACAGGAGCATTAATTTTTTATTCATAAATGGCATTTACGGTTGCATAACTTTATTTAAAGCTGCCGGTAACTGAAGCAGGTCATAATCACTCTCGTATACAAGAAATTTATCTTCCCAGATAGTGGCATATTTTTCTTTGAAATCACGCAGGCCGTGGTAATGCCTGAAGCGTTTTAGCTTCTCTCCTGCATATTTTATAAGTTGTTCCGCAGGGCTCTGAGGTTCAGCGATACCAGTCATTGGAACAAGGCCAAGATTGATATACTGGCATTTATGCTCTTTCGCATACTCAATCATTTTAATGATGAGAGCATCCATGCATCCTCCCGGGGCATCAGTCTTTTTTCTTATGAGATCATACGTGCATTCGCCAGGAGAATAATCAGGTATGATATTTAAAAAAGCCGCAATTTTCCCTTCCACATCCGAAATGGTAATTACATCCTGGTGTGATATTTCTTTTGTGTCAAACATCCCCTGTGAAAATACCTGTTCTTCTTTATCAAACGCAAGCAGCCATTCATCTGAAATTCTTTTAAGTTCTGCCACAAGCGTATTGTGTAGTGGAGCATTATGAATTTCTGTAACAAACCCTTTTTTTTGCAAGCTGTTTAAACCGTTGCGTAAAGATTTTTTATCCTTCCCTTCCAGTTTAAAACTTTCTGTATCTAATATGGCTTCCTGGCCTATAATCATTTTTTGTTTTCTTAACTGGTTAAAGTACAAAATGCTGTTTTGATCTACGCGATAGAAGGCGGCTCTCAATCCCATTTTCTTACACTGTGCATAAAATTCCTTTAAAACTTCCATCTTATCTTCTTCTGCACACACCGGATCTTCCAGCACAACAGCAAATCCGTTGGCAATACGATAGGATACAAAAGCATTATGTATCCCCGAAAAGAAAAAGAGTTTATCCTTGGATATCTTAAAAAAATCTACTGACGAATTTCCATATTGCGATAACAAATATTCAGCCCGTTCCCTCCCACTGTCGCTTTCGATATCAATTTTAATAAAGGGTTTAATAAGCGTAAATAATAAAAACCCCCAGCTTAAAAAACCAAGCAGGTGAATCAGGAATACAAACTGGTGGCCAAAAGGTGTTAGTGGATGCAAATTGTCGCCGCCTAATAAAAAAATATCCATCGTGTTCAGCAACGATTGCCTCCAGGTAAAGTCAATGCCAAAATGTTTCACATTTATAAAATAAAAACTTACATAACCAAAGATTAATACCGATAAGAAAATAACTGCAACCGACAGCAAACCCAGGCGAATCCATTTCATACTGCTTCTTATTCTATATTGACTGCGACTGATGAGCAGCAACAAAATTATTACACCAGCAAAAGTGGCTTCCTCATAATCAAAGGCTTTTGTAAGATTTCCTATTAATGATAAAACAGAAAGCAACAAGGCTAATCGCCACGCATTCTTCAAACCTTTGAACATATAAGCTGAAGTGATCATTAATGCTAAGCCGACAAACAGCACCAGGATATTTGATGCGTTGATCGCTTCCAATGGAAGAAACGACCGAATCAACTTCAGGCGTATGCGCAATGGCGAGGTTACAACAGAAATAATATTTATAAGGCCTAAAGTGAAAATTAACAGCGCAGGAACAATCCTGATAAATAATTGCCTGCCTCTCCAGGCAAATGATAGAATTCCAAATATCATTGGCAGCCAGAATTCAAAAACGCGATATAAAATAGTAATTGACAAGGCATGAACACTTGAGTAGCCATACAATTCCAGGATATATACCAATGAAATTTCCACTGCGCCAAGTCCCCTCAGAAATGGTGAAGTGATCATCAACAACACTGAAACCATGTAGGCGATAGCTGCGACAGAAAATGAAGCCGGTAACCCCAAAGCAAGCATGGCAATATAAATGTGAAACATGCCGCTTAGTTCAACGCCTGTTGAAAATAAAATCGAACCTCTATATTTTTTGTAATTAACGTTCGCTGCAAACAGCTCATCAATAAATGGCGCAATGCTGGGAATTTTTCTTTCAATGTAAAGATATAATTTCCCCTTTGCCCTTAACGTTCTGGCAATCCAGGTAATGCCTGCCAGTAAAAGGACTATCGATATTAAGCCAAACCATGCACCCTGCAGATATCTATTTGTTGACAATGCGAACAATATGACAACAGGAAAACCAACGATAAATACGGTGGATAACCCTGCAAATGCATATAGGCCACTGGCCTGGTGCACTTGTGTTTTATTAAATCCTCTTTTTCTCAACTGAGAAGGCGTATATGCAAGTGCACTCACACCACCCGCCGGCAAAAAAATACTTAAGAAATTTCTTTTCAAAAAAAGCTCAATGGCATCCATCCATTTTACCGGCGAGCCTATTGATGCAAAGCTACTTACATACATGCCGCTTTGCAGTAAAACATAAAGTAATGTTACTCCCAAGCCTGTAAGTAGCCACTTAAAATCGGCATTTTTTATCTGAGGAATAATTTCCTGCAATTCTTTTCTTTCACTACGAAAAAAAATAAATGCAAGCAAAATCATTAATGCTGCGAGTATTTCTCTCCAATATGTTTTAGGTGAAAAGGATCGAAGTTTTTTATGTAATGGCAGGAAATTCAGGAGTTTTTATTGTAAAGATATGCTTTCAAAAAATGTAGAGTATTTAGCGCTTACCAAGTTCCAATTGATGCATATTGAATTGGCAGGTTAAAGTGGGCAAATCATGTAACTCCGTTGGTACAACAGGTCTTATTTAAGCAATTATTACCTGAACACCGGCGTCCTCCATCTCTTTCTGATCTTTTGGTGTTATTCCTGCATCGGTTATTAGTATATCAACTTTCGAGACAGGGGCAATCACAGCAAGGCTCCGTTTTAAAAATTTACTAGAATCGGTTACAACAATTATTTTCTTTGCTATTTTGATCATCATCTTGTTAAGATGTGCCTCTTCCACGTTTGGTGTAGATAATCCATGTATTGCATTAATGCCGTCAACTGCCAGGAATAATTTATCACAAAAGTAATTTTGAAAGTTTTCTTCAGCGGCTGAACCAACAAGCGATAATGAATTTCTTCTTAAAATTCCACCGGGTATAATTACACTGGTATTCTTCATTTCAGCCAATGCAATGGCAATATTTACTGCATTACTTATAATAGTCAGGTGAGTAAATCTTGATAAGTGTTTCGTTATTTCCATAGTGGAACTTCCTGAATCTAAAATGATGGTGTCGCCATCCTCAATCAGTTCTGCTGCCGCTTTACCGATCCGTCTTTTTTCTTCAAAATAACGCTGGTTTTTATCTGCGATATGAAAATCATTGGCTACTCTATCTGTTTTGATTGCACCGCCCCTCGTGCGAATTAATATTTTTTTTTCTTCTAGCTTGTTCAGATCATTCCTGATAGTTACCTCGCTTACCATTAACTCTTCACTTAAAGCTTTCACGTCAACCTGTCCGTTAAGATCAAGTTTATTCAATAATAATACTCTACGTTCAGTAGTGGATTTTTTTGGGTTTATATGCATTTTAAATATTTCAATTCAGCGCAAAGATGAAGTAACTATTTTACCTTAGTTATTCTAAACAACATTTTTGCAAATTTAGACAAACTTTCTTCAAAAGGTAATGAAAGAAATTGGTTAATTTAATCTTTATTATTTACAGTATAAAGTGAAAAAAGAAAGGTTTCATAAAAAATATTTAGGTTTACGAAATGAATTAGCTAATATTAACTAACTTTCGTTAATATTCGAAAGAAATGTCAGCGTTATTTCCGATATTAAAAGCAACAACTACCAAAACTACTTTTTTATGAAGATTAGATTGTTTACAATTCTCGTATTAGCAATTTTTAGCTATCCATCTTTAGCACAAATGGTTCCGGTTACAGGTACTATTACAAACCAGGAAAATAATCTAATGCCAGCCGTAACGGTCACGCTAAAAGGAACAAATGTAGCTACCTCTACTAATGCGGAAGGAAAATTTTCCATTAATGCTCCGGCAAATGGAACCTTGGTTTTTACTTTTGTAAGCTATACAACGCAGGAATTACTTATCAATAAAAGATCAGTTATCAATGTTAGTTTGTCTCCCGCTACCGGCGCTTTGGATGACGTGGTGATAATAGGATATGGAACACAAAAAAAGAAAGATTTGACGGGTTCAATTTCCTCCGTTACTGCCGACGATTACAAAGATCAGCCGGTGTTGAATGCAGCGGCTGCGCTACAGGGCAGAGTAGCAGGTCTGGGGGTTAGCAGTCCCTCAGGTGCACCAGGCAAGGAAGCTAAAATTCATATCCGTGGCGCTAATTCCATTAATTCCAGCAATAGCCCGCTTTATGTTGTGGATGGAATAGCTCTTAGCAGCATCGGGCTGGGAGATATAAACGTGAACGATATTCAGTCAATGGAGGTTTTAAAAGATGCATCCGCCACTGCGATTTATGGTTCGAGAGGAGCAAATGGAGTTATTTTGCTCACCACAAAGAGTGGTAAAACCGGGGATATCAAAATCAATTACAATGGCTTTGTAAGTAGCAATCACCCAATGAAGACTTATGATTTACGAAATGCCGTAGTGTTCGCTACAGAAGCTAACCACATTGTTGGTACAGATGTTTTCCCTGATCCATCATCGCTTGCCGGCAAAGCAACCGATTGGCAGGACCTGATTTTCCAGAATGGAATTACACAAAGTCACCAGTTGTCCGCTTCAGGAGGATCAGAGAAATCCCGGTATTATGTCTCAGGTTACTATGCCAACCAATCGGGCTTATTGATAAACACGAATCAGGAGAAGTTTGCGCTGCGTTCAAACATAGAAAGTAAAATAAACAGGCACGCTTCATTCTCGCTTGGATTATTGGCCGGCCGGATCAGCTCTAATAATACCGGGGACATCGGAGGGAAGGGAAATCCTGTAACCGGTGGCCTGGCATGGGCGCCTACGGAGAAAGTGTATGATTCTTTAAACGTCTATAATCGAAACGCTGTATCTCCTATTTGGTCCAACCCCTATATGATCTTAAAAGAAAGAAACGGCAAATCCTTTTCTAACTACGCACTCTTAAATGGCAAACTAACTTATAAGCTTACCGATTACCTCACACTTGATGTGGTATTAGGGCTTAATGTGGATATTGTTAAATCAGCTTATTTAAACAATGACTGGATAAGCCCTGGAAATCCAGGCTCTGGTCAAGGCGAAAGCGAAAGTTATTCGTTTCAGAACAGTAATATTCTCACGTTTCACAAAACGTTCAATAAAGACCACGATCTGACAATAGTAGCGCTGGAAGAAGCTTCCACAAATAAATCTTCTGGCTTTAACGCCGCCGGTTCAGGATTAAGTTCTACGTCAAACGGCTACAACAATCTTGGCCTCAATGCGTCACAAAGTATTAGTTCCGATTACAGTAATTGGGCGCTGTTATCTTATGTCGGGCGTGTCTCATATTCCTATCAAAGTAAGTATTTAATAACAGGAACGTTTCGCGCCGATGGATCTTCCAAATTCCAAAAAACTACTAATAAGTGGGGCTATTTCCCCTCTGTTGCAGTTGGATGGCGCCTGTCAGACGAAGACTTCATTAAAAGCTTGAATTTACTTTCAAACTTAAAATTGCGGGGCAGTTATGGAGTAACCGGAAGCCAGGCCATAGATCCATACAGCAGTCTTGGTCTGTTGACGCCTGTTCAATATTCATTTGGCACCTCTACATTGTTCCAGGGTTACATGCAAGGCAATCCTAATAATCCTGATCTGAAATGGGAAACAACAAATCAAACTGATGTGGGACTCGATATGGGCTTTTGGGATAACAGGATCAACATCACTCTTGACTACTACGACAAAACGACCAAAGACCTTTTATTGAATACTCCTATTGCCGGCTACAATGGCGGAGGTATTTCATTGCAGAATATTGGCAAAGTTGGCAATAAGGGCTTTGAGGCCACAGTGGACGTGACACCCATAGAAACAAGCAATTTGACCTGGACTACAACTTTCAATGCCTCTTTTAATCGAAACAAAGTTTTGAACCTCGGCAAAGAATCCATGCTTTTCAGGAATGACTTTGTTGGCCAGGGTTTTATCAATACAAATATCCAGGTAGTGAAAGTTGGTGAATCGTTGGGCACATTCTTCCTGATTCCGTGGGAGGGAATTTACGACGCGGACGATCCCGCACTTGGCTACAAGGCAGGTGATAATCGCTACCGCGATGTGAATGGTGATGGCCAAATAGATTTCGCAGATCGCGTGGTTTCCGGAAGCGCAACACCAAAGGCTTTCCTTGGGTGGAACAATAGTTTAAGATATAAAAATGTAGAACTGAACGTATTTTTTCAGGCTGCACTGGGTAATAAAATATTCAATGCCACCTACGCAATTATTGCGGCGCCGAATAGCGATGTATATTATCCCACGCTGGCGGAGTCTGTTGATTACTGGTCTCCTCAGAAAAAAAGTGCCCAATGGGCAGATCCTGCCAGCAAAACCGGTAGAAACTTTACCGAATCTACACAGTATTTGCAGGATGGCAGTTATTGCAGGCTGAAAAATATTAGCCTCTCTTATTATCTGCCGAAAAAAATATTTAATATTGATGCAAGCCTGAGCCTGAGTGCACAGAACGTATTCACCATTACAAATTATAAAGGCTTCGATCCCGAAGCAAGCTCAACGCCATCAGGTACTGATGCTTCGGCGGGGATTGATTTTGGAGCATATCCTTCCCCCAGGACGATTTCTGCGGGACTACATATTGGCTTTTAAATATTCATTTGTAAAATAAATTGATATATCATGCGTAACTTAATATTTCTCTTCTGTTTTATATCCGTTTTGGGAATATCATGCAAAAAAGGGTTCCTCGAAGAACAACCCAAAGGAAGTGTAACTCCTGAAGCTTTCTACAAAACAGCAAGCGACCTCAACCTGGCATCAATCGCCTTATATAACAATCTAAATGCTGCCTTCAATCAGTCTGATGGTTTTGCCCCGCTCTGGGGTGGAGATGACGTAACAGTAGTAAGATCGGGTAATAAAGAAACATGGTCTGATTATGACATTTTTAAGCCCGTCTCATCAAACCAGGGAGCCAATTATTTTTGGAATTCATTGTATAATACTATAAAATCGTGTAATGCTTTACTCATGAACTATGAGAATGCGACAGAAGCATCAATCGAGCAAAAAAACCAGGCTGCCGGACAGGCTTATTTCGTAAGGGCGGTTAGTTATTTCTATCTCACACGTATATGGGGACCGCTACCTCTTGTAACGGATACTAAGGCAGATTTTAATATTATGCTATCAGATCCTGAAGAGGTATATAAGCTTATTGTAGATGACCTGATAAATGCCGAAAAATTATTGCCAAATCAATGGAGTGGAGAAAGGAGACAAAATGGTGTTGATGTTGCGCCCACCGCAGGTTCTGCAAAAGCGTTTTTGTCAAACGTGTATTTAACAATGGCAGGTTGGCCACTGAAGCAAACCCAGTATTATGCGCAGGCAGCACAAAAAGCAAAAGAGGTGATGGATAATAAAGGCACCTGGGGATACAACCTGGAACCAGCTTTCGCTGACCTTTGGACTGAAGCGAATAATTTTAATCATGAGACAGTGTTTGGTTGCTTCTACAATGCAAACGTGCCCCGGGCATGGGATAACAATAGTGGGAATGCAAGGCCTAATTCTTTTCAGCCTGAGGAAGAAGGAGGCTGGGGTGATGGTTACGGTGAAATAGCGTTTTACAATGAGTTCCCCGCCGGCCCGCGAAAGGACGCCACTTATCAATTGCAATACTTTGTTGATAATGATCCGTCTAATGTTATTGATTGGCAGCATACCGTAAAAAAACATCCTTATATTCAAAAATACCGCTTCGATGCGTTTTATAATCCAGCTACCCATGCAAATGACAACTGGATTGACAGCCGTACAGTTTATTTGATGCGTTACGCGGAAGTCTTACTTACGTATGCGGAAGCCTCGGCAATGGCGGGCAGCCCGGACGCAAGTGCCTACCAGGCGGTGAATAACGTAAAGGCCAGGGCCGGAGTGCCCGCACTTACGCCAGGATTATCGCAGGCTGCTTTTAGGGATTCAGTAGTTGCGGAACGTGGGTGGGAATTTGCCGGAGTTGAGCCGGGAGGTGCGAGGTGGTTCGATCTTATAAGAACGGAAACAGTAGCGAAAGCTAATATAGATCGTGATCCTTCTGAAGAGACCCTGGGCAACGTGCCCGACGACAACGCCCATACTTTTTATTGGGCTCCTTACCCTTACGAGGATCAGCAATTGAACCCAAATTTGCATCGTTAATTATTTGTATGATGCGGTATTTTTTATACCTCAAACTAAAAATGTATTATCGAATTAATCGAATATCAGAAGTTGTTTTTATTTGCTTATGTCCCTTATTGCTATCTGCGCAGAAGATTTCAATTTCGGAAAAATATGATACCATAAAAACCTATCCGTTTTACGATCCAAATCCTTTGCCTGCAATGGCAATTAACAAAAAGGTATTTCCCTTTTATCCATATTCCATGATAGATGGATATACCAATAAAGGGATTGATCAAAAATGGAAAGTAGTGAAACTGGAGAACGATTTCATTATGGTCACCGTACTCCCGGAAGTAGGTGGCAAAGTGATGGGTGCGATAGAAAAATCAACCGGGAAAGAATTTGTCTACCTCAATCATGTAATGAAGTTTCGTGCCATAGGCATAAGAGGCCCATGGACCAGCGGTGGTATCGAACATAATTTCGGTCTTGATCTTGGCCATGCGCCATGGGCTGCCGCACTGGTGGATTATGCTTTAATAACAAATCCTGACAGCAGCGTTACCTGCGTGGTGGGTGGGCTTGACCTTGCTTCCCGCAGTGAGTGGAGAGTTAAAATAAACTTGCCGAAGAACAAGGCATATTTTGAGACAGAAGCCTTGTGGTTCAATCCACTGCCCTTCCACCAGGCTTATCTGTCATGGGAAAATGCAGCCTTTAAAGCATCAGACGATTTGCAGTTTTTTTTTCCCGGCAAGTACCATATCGGGCATGACGGTTTGGCCAGCCCATGGCCTATCGACACATCAGGACGTAATCTTTCTTTTTACAGGAACAACAATTTCGGCGGAAGTAAATCTTACCATGTTGTAGGTGATTACCGCAATTGGTTTGGGGGCTATTGGAACGATTCATCTTTTGGGTTCGGGCATTGGTCAGCTTATGCTGATGCCCCTGGAAAAAAATTATGGATTTGGTCGCTGGCGCGTGATGGTGCCATCTGGGAAGACCTCCTGACGGACAAAGACGGGCAATATATAGAAGCCCAGTCAGGCGTGAAATTAAACCAGGCTGCTGAAAGAAGCGGCTATCACAGTCCTTTCAGGCAATTGTCACACAGGCCATTTTACACAGATACAAAAACAGATTATTGGTTTCCTGTGAAAGGGACGGCCGGGATGGTAGATGCAAATATTTATGGCACACTCAATGTGGAAACTGACGGCGATAGCCTGAAAGTTGCAATAAGCCCTTTACAGGATATCCGCGACAGTGTCATTATTTCAGTGAATAATCAAAAAATCTATGAACGCAAACTCAATCTTGCGACCATGGAAACTTTCCGCCTGGCGCTGCCGCGTGCAGTGCGTGCGGGTGACACGCTTATCGTGGATATCGGTAATAAAAAATTGTACTATTCTAACCAACACGAAAGCCTGGTATCCCGTCCGGTAGTAGCCGGCGATAGTATCGCCTCATCAAATTCTGCAGAGCAACATTTCAGAATGGGAGAAGAGCAAAATGCCATGCGCAATTACAACGAAGCGATGGAGCTCTATAAGGAAACCGTCGGGCTGGAACCTACCCATACCGAAGCACTGTCAAGGATTGCAGAACTATATTATCGCCAGGGAAAGTACAACAAGGGAATTTTATATGCAAGACGGGTATTGGAGTTCAGCACTTATGATGGCTCAGCAAACTTTATATATGGCGCGTTGCAGGCTAAGCTAAATAATCCTGAAATGGCTGAAGAAGCTTTTAGCATAGCTTCGTACACAATGGAGTTTCGCTCTGCTGCTTTCGCTGAAATAGCTGCTCTTGAATTAAAAAGACAAAACTTTACATTAGCAAGAGAATATGCTCAAAAATCGCTTGATTACAATCGCTTCAATCTTAAATCTGCAGGATACCTCGTTGCTGCCAACCGAAAACTGAACAATCCCTCTGAGGCTGCGACGATTCGAAATCAGCTTCTAATGATTGATCCCTTAAACCATTTTGCAAGATTTGAGAAATTCTTGTCATCTTCCGGCAGCGCAGACGACCGTGCTGAATTTCAGAACGGCATCCTAAACGAGTTTCCACAGGAAACTTATCTTGAAGTTGCTTTACAATACGTGAACGTGGGGATGAACAATGAAGCGATTGAATTGCTTGAGATGGCCCCGCCATACCCAACTATTTATTATTGGCTTGCATATCTCTCTCGGAATACTTCCGGAAAAAAAAGTAAAGAATTTCTTACCAGGGCTGGAGCCATGTCACCAAAACTGGTCTTTCCCTTTCGCCCCGAAACACTGGAGGTTCTGCAATGGGCACGAGAATACGACTCTTCATGGAAGCTGTTTTATTATGCAGGATTGATCCAGTGGAATAATAACAACCTGAGTGAAGCAAAAGAGTTGTTTAAACATTGCGGTAATTCACCAGATTATGCGCCGTTCTACATAACCAGGAGCATTTTATTTGGCGGTGATGCTGAAAATAAGAAAGATGCTTTGAGCGATCTTGAAAAAGCACGATCAATGGATGCCGGTGAATGGCGGGCATGGCATGCGCTCACTGACTTTTATGAAGTAAATGGATCTTCAGCGGCGCAACTTGAAAATTCAAATAAAGCTTACCTGCGATTTGCCGCAAACCCGGTTATAAGTATTGACTATGCGAAAGCTTTGCTGAGTAATAATAAGCCCAAAGAAAGCATATCTGTTTTGAAAAGAACACTCGTGCTCCCACAGGAAGGCGCCAGGGAAGGGCACGAGATATTTGCACTGGCGAACACAGCTCTTGCGCTAAATAATATCGAAGAAAAAAAATATAAAACAGCCATCACCCATCTTACTAATGCCAAAGCGTATCCTGAAAATCTTGGCAGCGGCATGCCGTTCGATCCTGATTATCGGCTACTGAACTTCTTATTGGCGTATTGCGAAGAGCAGATAGGAAATAAAGAAAAGGCTATGCAGTATTACAATGACATCATTAACTATTCTGCAGATCAGGATAGATTTAACGATGCTGGCAACCCAGTTGAAAATTATATTTCTTTTCTTGTCTTGAAAAAATTTGATAAAAAAGATAAGGCCGATTCACTGATGAACGGTTGGATAAAGTTTGAGGATTCACTGAATACATGGCACATTTCTGCAAGGAGGACATCTCCCCTGATGAAATGGGTAGTGGCTAAATACAACGGTCAACCGGAACAGGCTACGGGGCTCAAAACCGACATTTCCCAACCAGGAACAATTACGAGGTTCAGTCTTTTTCTACAAGCGATTGAAGTTATTAGTGCTAAAAATTAGCTGATAAAATAGTTGAAGTTTTGAAGAAAGGCATTTTAAGTTTGGGCAACTTTTTGGCCATCTTCGCTTCAATATTGCAAAGCAGGTATTGACATATCCTTTTACGGAATGATTAGAAATGACTTCTTAGGCAATTTATTTTGAATGAACAAGTCGTAGAAGTTTGAGGATAACCCTGGTCACTAAATCAACCGCAGTACATCCGGAGCGACCATTTGTTTTGAATAATGTGTTATCACTTAGCCTTTACATCCACCTGTCTTATGGATCAACCTTAGCGATCGGTGTGTCCTTACATACAGGATAATTGTTTCAAAGGGGTGTGAAAGATATTTTCTTAATTTTGAGAATACAAAGGATATATAATTTTAAAAGAAAGGTTTCAAAGTAGAAAACTTTATTTTTGAAATGAAACAATTACTACTATATTTGTTTTATAATGATTCGAAAGGTATTCGGCAAAATAACATTAACTAAAGCTTTCTATTATGAAGACCATTTCACTATCAATTTTTTTTGTGCTACTTATCGGGGGTTATTCTGTTTTTGCTCAAAGCAAAGCAATTTCCGGCCAAATTACTGACCAGCAAACCGGTGCGCCAATGTCTGGCGTTTCGGTTACTGTAAAAGGTGCCGCAAACGGAACTTCTACTAATACTAACGGCAACTTTACTTTAGATGCTCCTGCAAAAGGAACTTTGGTGATTTCTTCAGTGGGATATGGCACTATAGAAATTCCAATTAATAATCGTTCTGTTATTAACAGCGCAATTAGCACCGATAACACAGCATTGAACGAGGTGGTTGTTATTGGGTACGGCAAAGAGAAAAAAGTAAATGTTATTGGCTCAATAGCCACTATTTCAAGCAAAGACATTACTGCGGCGCCCGTTTCAAGCGTATCTAATGCGTTAGCAGGCCGCTTGCCCGGAGCAATCGTTCAACAGAGATCGGGTGAACCCGGCAGTGATGCGGCATCTATTCTTATCAGAGGAATAGGTACTCTTGGCAATTCTGCTCCTTTGGTAGTGATAGACGGAATACCCGGCCGGGATGTAAACACGAACCAGATCTCTAACGATTATGGATCACAAACAATTGATGGAAGTGCGGGACGGGATCTAAATTCTATTAATCCTGAGGATATTGAGAGTATAAGCGTTTTAAAAGATGCTTCTGCAGCAATTTATGGTGCAAGGGCTGCTAATGGGGTTATTTTGGTTACGACTAAACGCGGTAAAAGTGATGCACCACCCAATTTTAATTATTCATTTTATACAGGATGGCTCTCACCCACTGCCGTTCCAAAAATGGCCGATGCTGCAACCTATGCCCAAATGTTGCGTGAGATGGAAACCTATAAGGGTGTTGCTCCTTCCAACATGACATTTACGCCGGAGGATGTAGAAAAATTTAAATCGGGAGCATTCCCATGGACACACCCAAATACAAATTGGTGGGATGCAACATTGAGAAAATCCAGTCAAACGCAGCATCACAATTTTTCCGTTAACGGGGGAAGCAAGACGGTAAATTATTTTGTATCCTTCGGTTCACAGTATGCTGATGGATTGTACAAAACGCCATCTGCAAAAAAGTTTAACAGGTATAATTTAAGAGCCAATATAGATGTGCAGATCAATAGATATTTAAACGTAGGATTTGATGTTGATGGTTCCCAGGAAAATAGGCTTGGTCCATCTCTTGATGCGCAAACTGTATTCAATGTAATTAACCAAAATAAGCCTAACACATTTGCAACGTATCCGGACGGATCATCCGGCACCGGTGCTTTTGGAGCATCTTATCAGCCAGTGCTGAGATCTACATTAGCCGGCGGCTTTGATGATGATAAACGTTACAGGGCCAACAATAAAATTAATGCCACCTTAAAGATACCTGGTATTGAAGGTGTAACAATCTCCAGCTACTTCGCTTACGATGTTTTCTTCGGTAAAAGGAAATATTTTGATCACCCGGTGACGGGCTACGAGCTTGACAAAGGTGCTTACCTGGCTGCCGGAAATACCGGCAGTGAAGATGGATCAGCTTTTCTTGTTCCCAGTACAGATGGGTACGATCCGCAGCTAACAGAATTCTATAATACCACCACAGCGAAAACATTTAATTTAAAGCTGAATTATGATAAAACTTTCAGCTCGGTTCATAATCTTAGTGCATTTGTAGCCTACGAAACCTCGGAATCCAATGGCACAGGTATCAGCGCTTTTCGAAGGTATTTTATCAGTTCCCAACTTCCCTATTTATTTGCCGGGGGCAACGATCAGAAAGACAATTCAGGATATGTTACTTTAGATTCACGCATCAACTATTTCGGAAGAATAAGCTACAATTTTAAGGGAACTTATCTTTTTCAATTTGCCTTACGAAGGGATGGCTCTTTGAGATTTTCAAAAGAGAATGGCAGGTGGGGTAATTTCCCAAGCGCACTGGCAGGGTGGATAATTTCCAATGAAAACTTTTGGAAAGATCACGTAAAGCCGGTGACTTTTTTGAAACTAAAAGCTTCATGGGGCCAGTTGGGGAATGACCTTGTACCTCCTTTTCAATACCTGGCTTCTTACGCATTCGGAACGGGTGGTCTGTATGGTGCAAATAGAACATATTACTCCAGCTTGTACCAGTCAAATGCGCCAAATCCATTTATAACCTGGGAAGTAGCTAATCTGTACAATGCAGGATTTGAATCCAGGCTATTTGATAACAGGGTTTTCTTAAATGCTGATTTTTTCTATCAAAGAAGAAGTAACATTCTTATTAAAAGAAACGCATCAGTACCAAACTTTACAGGAATATCGTTACCGGATGAAAATTTTGGTATAGTTGATAACAGGGGTTTTGAAATTGAATTAGGCTATAACAGCGCACCTGCTAAAGATTTTTCTTATTCCATAAATGGCAACTTCGCCTTCGCGAGAAATAAAGTAGTGGAATTTGACGAGCCTCAGAAAAGTATGCCCTGGCAAACTCTCACCGGCCATCCGATAGGTGCCAGATTGTTATATAAGTCGGCAGGAATTTTTAGAGATACAGTTCAAATAAGTAAAACGCCACATGTATCCGGAGCTATTCCCGGAGATGTAATTATTAAAGATCAAAATGGTGATGGCGTGATAAATTCTGATGATAGAATACTCTTTGATAAAACTACCGACCCGGAAATTACATTTGGCCTTTCGCTAAACTTCAGGTATAAAAATTTTGAGCTAAGCGCCCTGGTAAATGGTGCCGGCACAGCCTGGGTGCAGAGGCTTGGTTCACAGCAAGGCGCCGCAGGTGATTATTACCAGTTCTCTGCAGATGGAAGATGGACACCAGATAATATTGATGCCGCCAAGCCACGTGCCTATGATGGGTCAAGTACCTATTGGAGAGGAAAATTTAGGACCGACCTGGAGTTTCAAAATCAAACCTATGCACGTTTGAAAAACGTTCAGCTAAGCTACAATGTACCGTTGAGATCTTTCAACGTAAAATTTATAAAGAGTGCTCAGGTCTATGTTTCCGGGCAAAACCTGTTCCTGATATATGCTTCAAAAGACCGTATTTGGGATCCTGAATTCAGTGGCACAAGAGATAATTATTTAATTATGAAAGTAATGTCGGTAGGTGCAAGAGTTTCCTTTTAAAAAAATTACTGGTTTTTAAATTTAAAAAACATGATAAAATATAAAATAACCATAAGTATTTTAACGATGCTTATTCTGTTTTCAGCTTGCAAAAAAACTTCTATACTGGATCAGGTGCCCCAGGATCAATATTCTGACGCTGTTCTTTGGTCTGACATTGGGTTGGCTGACGCTTATCTTTTAGACACCTATCACGGCACAGATATGGGCTTTACCCAAACGATGCTCTCTTCGGTAACCGATGAGGCACATTCCACTTTTGACCACGGCGCAGAAGTCTACACGCAAGGTAATATCTCCCCTGATAATACTGCACCATGGGATGGCCCGGAAACTAACCTTCCATACTGGGATAACTATTTTGCCAATATTCAAAAAATTAATGTCTTTATTGAGAAAATAGATGGCGTAGCAGATGCTTATCCTGAGTCAGAAAAGCCTTCTATACAAGCAAGAGCATCCGTGATGAAAGGTGAAGCTTTATTCCTTAGGGCATTTTGTTATTCAAAGCTGGTACGCACTTACGGTGGAGTTCCTCTATTACAAGATGCACTTAAGCTTGGCGAAGATTTCAATTCTATAAACAGATCAACTTTTGCTGAAACAATAAAATTTATTTCAGATGATTGCGATGCAGCGGTAACACTTCTTAAAACCAAGGATCAAATGGAATTAGGAAAAGCGACCAAAGGAGCAGCACTGGCACTTAAATCAAGAGTGCTTTTATTCGCGGCAAGTGACCTTACTGCAGATGGCACCGCTCAAAGCAAATATGTGGGCTATGAAAATCCTGACAGGACTGCGCTTTGGACTGCGGCGAGAGATGCAGCCAAAGCTGTTATTGATTTAAATACTTACCAACTTGCAGATTTTGGCGCACCGGATAAAGCAGCGATCGCTAAAAACTATTTCGAATTTTTCAAGGCGAAAGACCTGTCGGATAATGAAATAATATGGGGGAAAATGTATGGTAGTTCAACTGGTGATAAAAATCAAATGAATCAATGGAATGGAGGAAATGGCTGGTATTTATGGGCGAGTAATGCGCCTACTCAAAATTTAGTAGATGCTTACGAAATGGAGGATGGCTCAGATTTTTTTGATCATTTCACTATAGATGCCAGTGGTTATTATCAAAATACATCTTCCAAGTTCCACAATAAAAATCCTTATTACAACAGGGATCCAAGATTCTATGGGTCCATTTTATATGATAGTGCCGTTTGGATGCCCCGGCCTTCAGGCCTTCAGGGGATAGATCCGCTCGGGGTATATTCCAGACGTGCAGTTATTACTGTTTCCGGATCGACTACGTCTACAACATTTGGTTTAGACACCCGCCAAAGTTCAGTTTCTCCATTTAATGGCAGCTTTACGGGATATGTAATGAAGAAGATGCTGGATAATGAAATCGATGCGCAATCCCAGTCCAATGAAAACGTCTGGATTGAATTTAGGTACGCAGAGATTTTATTAAATTATGCTGAAGCCTCTTTGGCATTAGGTCAAACAGCGGAAGCTAGCAGTTATATCAACATGATTAGAACCCGTGCCGGAATGCCGGATTTTACAGGCGATATAACTAACGCCCTCCGCTACGAAAGGCAAATTGAACTGGTGTTTGAAAATAACCGGTGGTACGATATAAGAAGATGGAAAATACTTGATAAAGCACTTACCGATGCAAAGGGTATGGATATAACTGAAACTATTACTAATGGTAATGCTGTAACCCTATGGAAACAAATTCAGGTAGAACAACGTCAGGCTTTGGCTAAAATGTATTGGATTCCTATATCTTCAGATGAAAAGAGAAAAGCGCCGCAATTGGAGCAAAATCCAGGTTATTGAGACAAATGGATTTCCCTTTCAAATAATCCCGGGATGAATTTATAAATACTTCAATAATGAAAAACCTATTTTTGTTTTTAGCATTAATCTTTCTTACGTTAACCAGTTGTAATAATGGTAAAAGCAACAACCAGTCTTCAATAGATAATCCTGAAACAAAATTAGGATGGAAGTTGGGGGCCGGCACCTATACATTTAACCGATTTACATTTTTACAATCTCTTGATAAAATTGACAGCTGCAATTTAAAGTATGTAGAATGTTTCCCGGGGCAAGTTATAGGAGAAGGCATTGAAGGAACCATGGATTATAACATGAATACGACTACTCAAAAGGAAATTCTTAAAAAATTGAGTGATAAAGGAATGACGCTTGTAGCGTACGGTGTAATAACGCCGGATAGTGAAAGTGAGTGGAGAAAACTTTTTGACTTCGGCAAAGCCATGGGAATACAAACTTTTACTTCTGAACCGAAGGAGAAAGACCTCCCCTTACTATCAGGCCTCTGCGACGAATACAAAATCAATGTTGCCATTCACAATCATCCATATCCAAAACACTATTGGAACCCTGATACTGTTTTGGCTGCTATAAAAGGGCAAAGTAACCGTATAGGGGCATGCGCAGATATTGGCCATTGGGTACGCTCTGATCTTGATCCGGTTGAATGTCTCAAAAAACTGCAAGGGCATGTACTGCACGTTCATATGAAAGATCTTGAGGCTATAGAAGGTAAAGATACCGGGGAGGAAAACAGGGATGTACACTGGGGGACAGGTGTTGCAAATACAGATGGAGTAATTAAAGAATTAAAAAGACAAAATTTCAAGGGAATGATTTCTGCCGAGTATGAGCGCAATTGGGAAAATAATATGCCTGATGTAAAAGCAAGTGTAGAATATTTCAGGAATGCTTTAAAGTAAAACAGGAAAATGGAAAGAAGAGCAGCCATTCGGAGTTTAATAATTGTTACTGGAGGATTGATTGTATTCCCTTCATGTAAAAATACACCTGGCAGAGCTTCAATAAGTCTTAAAAATATTAAAATAAATGCAGCAGAAGAAAAACTGCTCGCTGACATAGCCTCAACGATTATCCCTGATACAGATACACCGGGGGCAAAAGAAACCGGCGCTCACTTATTTGCATTGAAAATGCTGGATGATATGTATGAAAAAGAGGTTCAGAAAAATTTCATGTACGGTTTAAAGCAATTTGATGCAGAAGCGACGAAGCAATTTAATCGTTCTTTTACCGGCTGCACTACAGGGCAAAAACAAAAACTCCTTTTTGATATAGAAAATAAAAAAGGAGATTCTCCGGAGATTATTGATTTCTACACTATCATGAAACAAAGAACCATCCAGGGATATTTGAATTCAAAATACGTGATGACAAACATTATAAAGTATGAATTGATTCCCACGGACAAATACAATGGGTATTACCCCGTAAAAACTTAATTGATATTGTATGGGCGATGTTACCGGCACAATTAAAGAACGTACTTACGATGCAATCGTAATTGGTTCTGGAATGAGTGGGGGATGGGCTGCTAAAGAATTTACTGAAAAAGGGCTGAAGACTTTAGTTTTAGAAAGAGGCGGGGATGTGAAGCATGTTAAAGATTATCCCACAGCCAACATGTACCCGTATGAGTTTGCCCACCTTGGCGAAATGACGCTTGCCGAAAAAAAGGCAAATCCTATTATAAACCGTTGTTACGCTTATGGGGAGGATACCGCGCATTTTTTTGTAAAGGATACAGAGCATCCCTATATACAAGAGAATCCTTTTGATTGGATACGTGGTTACCAGGTGGGTGGCAAGTCACTAATGTGGGCAAGAGCTACGCAACGATGGAGCGATTTTGATTATGAAGGCCCTGCAAGGGATGGCTTTGCAGTTGACTGGCCAATACGCTATAAAGATATGGCGCCATGGTATAGCCATGTAGAAAAATTCGCAGGCATTTCCGGTAACAGGGATGGCTTGGCACAATTGCCCGATGGCGAATTTTTGCCTCCATTTCCCTTGAATGCTGTGGAAGATTATTTCAAAAATAAGATGAATGAAAAATATGAGCACCGGCATGTTATCAGCGAAAGGATTGCACATTTATCAAAACCCCTTCAAATTCATCTTGACCAGGGCCGGGGCCAGTGCTTAAGCCGTGACCTTTGCGCACGGGGCTGTCCGTTGGGCGGATATTTTTGCAGCAATTCCTCCACTATTCCCTGGGCGGAAAAAACCGGCAACTTAACCCTGCGCCCTTTTTCCGTAGTTCATTCGGTAATATATGACGAGCAAAAAAATAAAGCAACCGGCGTACGAGTTATTGATACCAACACTAAAGAAGCCATTGAATACTATGCGAAAGTAATTTTTGTAAATGCAGGCGCTTTAAACAGTAATTTGTTATTGCTGAATTCCACTTCGCGTCGCTTTCCGAATGGACTTGGCAATGATAATGGCCTTATGGGCAAATTTGTAGCTTTTCATAATTACAGTGCCCGCATTAGCGCGCAATACGATGGGCTAAAAGAATTTACCACCATTGGGAGAAACCCGGCGGGCGGTGGTTATATGCCCCGGTTTAGAAATTTATTTAAGCAGGAAACAAATTTTCTGCGAGGATATGCAGCCGGCTTTTCCGCATACCGTAGTACCAACAAAAGTTCGGAAGGGGTTGGAATTAACTTTAAAGAGCAACTTTTAAATCCAGGCATAGGTCCCTGGAGAGTGGGGTCGCACATGATGGGCGAAACCATTCCTAAAGAAACCAATTTTGTTTCTCCCGATCCTGTGCAGAAAGACAATTGGGGAATTCCTTTACTTAAAATCTCCGTGGTGTATGATGATAACGATGAAAAAATGAAAAAAGATTATTTTGAACAGTTTACTGAAATGTTTACAGCGGCTGAATTTACAAATATTCAAACACATAATTCTGATCAAAATCCCGGAATAGATGTGCATGAAATGGGCGGCGTAAGAATGGGGAACGATCCCCGTACGTCACTTTTAAACAAATGGAACCAGTTGCATACATGCAAGAATGTGTATGTAACGGACGGGGCTTGTATGACATCAACTTCCACACAAAACCCTTCTCTTACATTTATGGCCTTAACCGCCAGGGCTGCAGATCATGCAGTAACACAATTAAAAAGAGGTGATTTATAATATTAAAAATCGATGTAGTGAAGAGTGACTTTTAGTTGATGTGAATAATGAAAGTTTCACATTACATAATTAAAGGAGGTTATGAAGATAGATTGTTTATTTCCAGGTTAACAAGTGGCATATTTAAAAGCAGTAAAGTTGAAAGCTATACCGGAGATAATGTTGTTTAATCATCTATACAAAAGTGTCATCAATAATTATATGAAGTTTTAAACCCTTATTTCAATTACAATTATGAAGCAAATAAAACGCTTTGAAAATACGGTTCTTATAGACAAGAGAAAGGCTCGATCTTGTTATAAGATTAAATTTATTAAAGTGATGATTTCTCTCATTCTTCTAATTCTTGTAAGAGGAAATGCTATTGCAGCTAAAGATCCCGATTCCCTTCTTCATAAACTAGAATATTCGATAATTCCAACACCCCAGTGGGCGGAATTGACTTCGAACAACATACTTATGGACGAGTCCTGGCAACTCATATCAAAAGTGGGAGATGATATTTCAGTAACAGAGTTAATTCAATATGTTGAAAAGTTTCATGGATTAACGTTTAAAGGAAACAGTTCAAAAAAGATCATATTGAGTGTAGAGCCAGGCGTGGTGAAAGGTTCTGCAGACTCCGAATTAAACAAGCAAGGGTATCTTCTGAAGATTTCCCCGGAAGAAGTACGGGTAACGGGAAATAGCAAGACAGGACTTTTTTACGGGGTTCAAAGTCTACTCCAGCTATTTAAAAAGGCTGGCCCGGGTCAGTTACTTCTCCCCGAAGGAGAGATCCGCGACTGGCCAAATCTTCAATTAAGAATAATTCATTGGGACACGAAAAATCACCTTGATCGTATTTCCTCTCTTAAAGAATATATTAATCGGTTGGCCCGCTTAAAGATCAATATGGTCTCATTTGAGATTTGGGATAAATTTAAATTTCCAACTGATCCGGATATCGCAGTGAAGGAAGCGTTTACTCCGAGTCAACTTCAGGATCTCGTAAATTATGGCCTGGAAAGACACATTCAAATAGTGCCTAACATCCAGGCTCCGGCGCACATGCAATGGGTGTTGAGCCTTCCGAAGTATGCCCATCTCAGGGCGGATGGAAGTGACTACCAGGCATGTATGTGCGATCCTGAAACTTACAAATTAATCTTCTCACTATACCAGGATATTATTGATGCTACCAAGGGGGTTGATTACTTTCATGCTTCTACAGATGAAGTTTATTATGCAGGAATATGTAAAAAATGTTCTCCCTACAACCCGGAAAACAGAAGTCTTGCCTTTGTTGATTTCGTAAATAAAGCACATAATTATCTGGCAAAGCAAAACCGTCGGATGATTTTTTGGGGAGAATGGCCACTGGCACCGGAACATATAAAGTTATTGCCCGCAGATATTATAGAAGGAGTTTTAGGCTCATCTTATTTCGTAGACCGGATACAGCCAATAACTGAAGAAAGCTATATAACTGAAGAAAATCATCGGGGAATACGTCAATTAATTTATACCGCCCAAACGGCAAGTTTGGCTCCTGTAAATTTTAGTGGGGGAGGCAGGGGTCAGAGTATGGAGAACCTTTATAAATGGTTTACCATAAAATCAAAACGTGGTAATCCTATTGGCTCCTTTGGTGCAGGATGGGACGACCTTGGGCCTCATAGCGAACTTTATTGGCTCGGATGGTCTGCTGTGGCCGCCTTTGGCTGGAATAGTGACTCACCAAAAAATATGGAGAGTTTTGTAGCTAAATTCATGGTAGATTTTTATGGGCCTGAGGTTCGTGGAATGGTGGATATATACCGGGATATGAATAAACTATCTGATTTTTGGAATCAGTCCTGGGATAAAGTCGTTAACGAAGTGCCGGGTACCGGATCTACCCGAGCAAGCTACGGCAACTCTGACGGCAAATTTCCATATCCCCATCCGATAAGTACTTATACACTTCCCTCTCCTGCAATTCCCTTTACTGCCGGATTGAACGTAAGACCCATTTATGCAAATGGAAACTATAAAGATTTAGTTACGGAAGCAAAAGTAATAGAGGAGTTGGCTACTTCTGTCATTTACAGGTTGGAGGAAAATCGGGCAAGAGCCGAACACAATGAATACAATCTCCAGGTACTATTAACATTAACCCGTTACCTACGGCACCACGCAAGATTACTTTTAAGTATGGACGAAATTGAAAAGAACCTTCTAACATCAGAAAAGAAAGCTGCTACAGGAGATGCTAATGGCGCGGTTGAAGCTTTGTTATTTGCCAGCGGCATTGGGAAAAATAATATTTATGAACGTGAAGAAACCATAAATGATATGAAGGCAGTTTTTAGTGAAACAAGGGTACCCGGTTATCTTACCCTTGAAGATCGATACTTCTATCAGGAACAAACCGTTGGAATAGATAGCTGGGTAACTAATCTTAAAGGGATAATCTTACAGTATGCCTCAAAAAATAAGATAGATATTAAACCTATTCAAAATATTTTAAATAAAGGAATTTATACCGGAGAAAATACAGGGGAATAAATATTATCTGTAAATAATAAAAAACGAATTAAAAATGATTCTTAATTAAAAAAGCAATTCTTTAAGATACAGTTAATTAAAAATTGTGCCGCTACATTTATGAAAAGACTTCATTTTCTACTTATATTTTTTGGTTGTTTTATCATTTCGCTGGATAGTCATTCACAGAATCTCGTGCAATTAGAGCCCGGATCAGGTTTACTTCCTGTGCCCCAGAGCGTTTCTCTTACAGATAACGAATATGCGCTGGATCATAATTGGTTTGTAGAAGCTGGAGGCAATATATCAAAAGCTGATCCTGCTGTGCAGAGTTTAACTTCAGCACTAAAAGAGCGTTTTGGCCTTACTATCAAAATAAATACAGAGACAGACAGGGGCAATAAGTTACGTGGTATCCATTTAA
>JBKJRY010000342.1:0-27366 GCA_046593045.1 Chitinophagaceae bacterium
GTCTGTTACAAACATCTTTAGTTATTGGCCTGCATCTAACAGAGCAAGTAATACCCCCGCTCGACCTATTAATCTATCAATAAAAAATAAGTGCTCTCCGAATGTCTGTGACTACGGACATTATAATAATGGCATGTAAGCCTACATCTTGTCTCCCTTATTTTTTGTACGAATAAAACCTTACCCAATCTATTTCCATTTCCACAGGCAAATCATCATCTTCAATTTTACCCACCCAACTTCCTCCAAGTTGCATGTCAATTAACAGGTATTGTTTTTTCAAATTAAAAGGAAACTGCCCTTGCTTATCGGTCTTTATTCGCGGGTAAGAAAAAGTTCTTTTATCGTTTACAAAAAAAACAAGACTGTCAGCGTATTTATCTACGCCATACGTATTGAAGCCGCCGGGGTTTATCGGGGCAATGATATGCGAAAGCGGGTCGTTCTTTATGTTGAGAGACAGTGTATAATATGAATGCACCGTTTGATAAACTATTGAGTCAAAGCTTAGCCGTTCCATAATATCAATCTCGCCGCCATCTGGCCACGTTGCATTTTCCGGGAGCATCCAAAACGCCGGCCATGCGCCTTGAGCTCCGTTGAGCTTAGCTCGTATCACCAATCTTCCCTCGCCAAAACTTACTTTGTTATGTGTATAAACGCCACCGGTTATATACCTGGAAGTGTCATTAGCCAGGTTACTGTTTTTCATGCCTCTGAGTATAAGTTTGCCATCCCGCATGGCATAGCAACTATCAAAGTCACTCATGTGCCTGTCCCAGTCGGAGGTACCCCGCGGTATTTTTGTCCAGCGTGTTGTATCCAAAACCTCCTGGTTAAAATTTTCCTCCCAGTCAGGTTTTGTATGCATCATTTTTTTGGAGCTTGAACAGGAAGCTATCACCAGTATCAAAAAAATGAATACTGGGAAAGAAATTATTTTATTCATGTTAAGTTTTTAAAAACGGATTGTAATTGTCTAAGATAACAAAGGGAAGGTAAACCTACAGCAATTACTTAACCAGGTCATCATACAAACTATTGATAGCCCGGTAGGAGATAGTTCTCAGTCCGACGATGTATTGTTCTGCTGTACAACTTCCATTTATGATCATTACCATCCCGAAATTTTTATTTTGGTTAAAAAACATGCTGCCCGTAACGCCGGAAGTATCTACAGAAACAACCCTTTTACCCGGTTCTAAAAATGTGAACAAAGTATTGCTGATAGCTGCCAAGCCTAATAATTACTCTAATAATATCTTCCATTAATTTAATATGAGTAATCAAGAATAGAACATTTAATCACAATAGCGGAGGATAAAATCACCTGGCTCAAAAAATTTAGACAATGAAATTTTTAATGGAGATTTCCGTCATTGCTGAAGAGGATAGTTTATTTAGGGTGGAAGAAGATAACTGAAAAAATATCCAAGGCAAGTAAAAGTTGCAGCAATCATAAAGAATGCTGCAACTGGAATTATATTCGGAACGGGTCTGTCTATTACCTGACTGTATAATCATAGCAATCGCTCATTAACACCGTAGCTAAAGTAACTGCATCCACTATCTGGAAATGTATATGAAATTGAGCGCCGTGGGGAACAGAAGAAATGTCCCGCCATAAATCAGTATGCCCGTCACCTTTTGAATTTGTCATAATATCTTGTGGCGTTAAACCCAACCCGAGTGTGAGCCAGGCAGTGCTTGCGCAGCCAGGATTAGTTATAGGGTCTACTGCACGCTGGAGCAGGTAAGAATGGTTTGGCTCAAGATGGTGAACCCATGTATTTAAATCGATAATCCTGTCGGTATTCGGATCCTGGCGAAACTCCATGTAGCCGGAACTCCCGGGCGATGATTTTGCAACCGGTTTGAAAACAACATTCAAATTGAACCCGGAATCGTCAACAGGGGGTAGTTCTTTTTTACAACTAAAAAATGTGGTAAACAATACAAGAGTGAATGCTGCTTTACATATTTCACTTAACGTAATTTTTGTTTTCATAATAATAATTTTAAAGTTTTTATTGATGAATTAAATCTATAACAGCTTTAAAAAAATTATAACATGTAATGAGAATTTTGCGGGAACGAATGAGAGATTGACGGGAGCTAATAAATTTTTACACTGAAAGATGCGTTATTAACTTAAGTAATTCATCTTTTTTGGAACGTGCAACCGGTACCGTCATATCGTTATTCAATACTAAATATCCACCTTCGCCTTTCACATAGCGTATGGCATACTGCAGGTTTACCAGGAATGAATTATGTACCCTGAAAAAGGGCTCCATATCCAGCAGGTCTTCCACTTGCTTAAGCGTTTTGGAAATAAGTATATTCTGGCCATTATTCAACCGGACAGTTGTATAATTATTTTTGCTTTCACAAACGATTATGTTATTTAATGGAACTAATTCATAACTATGCATGGTAGGCAAAGCGATCTTTTGAAAAGAAAGATCATTGCTTTTTTTGATATGGCTTAGTAATGCATTAAGCTGTTTCAATGAATCCCGTTGGGAGCGATTAATATATTTATTTACAGCTTCACACAGTTCATCTTTATTAATAGGTTTAATAAGGTAATCAAGCGCTCCAAATTTAATGGCACGAATAGCATACTCGTTAAATCCTGTGGTAAAAATGATATCAAAATTAATCTCCTTTAATTTCTCAAGCATTTCAAACCCGTTCATAACAGGCATCTCAACATCCAGGAAAATAAGCTGTGGTTGCAGGCGATGAATCTGCAGCAATGCTTTCTCTGCTGTGTCGCAGGTATCCAAAATTTCTATACCAGGACAATATTTTTGGATCTGCGATGCAAGACTATCAGAGCAATGTTTTTCATCATCAATGATCAGTGCTGTAATCATTCTACTGTGCAATTAAATTTATATTTCTTTTACCGGAATTTTAATATCAACACAAGTGCCTGCAATTTCGCCAGATTCATTTTTTACATCAGAGATGGCAACTCCTACTTCTTCTTTGTTCAAAGAATCAGTTAATTGAAGCCGGTGTTCCGTAAGTTTTATTCCCAATGATGTTTTATCATTTTCGTGTTTGGTAGTCAGTGAGGTTGCTTTTGTTCTACCTATACCGTTATCTATAATCTTGCAATGTAATATACTATTTCGAAGGCTCATATTTATTATGATATTTCCCTTTACATTTTTGTTTCCCTGCAATCCATGCCAGATGGCATTCTCAACAAATGGCTGCAGCAGTAATGAGGGAAGCATGGTGTTAGAGATGTTAATCCCATTTGTATTGATTTTATAGGAGAAAGGTATTTCAAAACGAAGCGCTTCAAGATCCATATATAATTGCAGACAGAACAATTCATCTTCCAGCGGAATGAGTGCTTTCCCCGATTGCTGCAAAACGATGCGTATAAGTTTGGCAAATTTGGTAAGATGATCCGCAGCTATTTCTGCTTCGTTTCCCACTATAAACCGATTGATAGAATTAAGGCAATTAAAAATAAAATGAGGATTCATCTGGGCACGAAGCGCCTGCAATTTCAACTCCGTTCCCTGTTGTTGCATTTCGATGTTGATTCTTTCGGTCTCCAGGTTCTGCAGGTTAAATTCTTTTTCAATTATTTCATGGCGGCTGGCTTCATTTTTTTGTTTCAATCTTATATTTCTAAAAATTATAAAGCCCATTAATAATAAAACGAGGACGCCGCTTATAAGAATATTTTTTTCAAACGATTCGCCTTTTAGTTGCTCCCGGCTGAGTTGTAATTTTTGGTGACTGATCAGTTTTTCATTGTTGAGCAACTCAATCTTTGCCTGGTTCTTTTCATCTTCTGAAGCTGCCCTACTTATCGCAATTTTTTTACCAAAGTCATTGAGCGCAACAGAATCCTTCATAGAAGTATATTGCCTGAAATAAGAATAGGCGCTGTCAACGTTGTTTATCTGGTCATATAAAATGTACATCAATTTATAGCCATCGCGAATGTATTGCCTGGCTTTGTGGGCCATAGCCTCTTGTAAAAGATCTCTTGTAAAGTAAAATGCTTTTGCATATTCTTTTTTCCCCTCGTAACTTCTTCCAATGTCGAGTAACAATCTCATCACATAATTCTTATCATTATTTTTTCGGGAAAGTTTCAAATCATCATTAAATAATGTAAGCGCTTTATCATAGTTTTTAGATGCAAGAAATATTTCAGCGGTTCGAATCCGTGAATTGGTGGTATAGTTGGTTCGAATCGTAAGAGATTTAATGGTGTGGACGTACTCCTCCTCGCCACTCAAAGAAGAATTGAATTGTTGAGACAAATAATAGGTGTCTCCAAGATCAACCAAAGGGTACCAAACGGGAGATGATTCTTTTGGATATGCCAGGCTTTGAAAGTAAAAATTTAATGCAGTTTTATCATCATCGGCTAAAAGATAAAGGTCTCCAATCTTTGCCAATACAATCGCAGTATTATAGGAATCGTTAATGCTCTTGAATATCTCAAGGCCATGATTAAAATATTTAAATGCTTTTTCATAGTTACCACTTTCAAAACTAATAGCGCCCATTACTGCAATTGCTTCACCCAGTTCTTTTCTGTTATTTGTCTCTTGAGACAGTTGGATTAATGTGTTACAGGCATCTGCCGAGCGATCAAAATAACTTTGGCAAAACAATGCCAATGCAAGATTCATATAAGTTTCCGCTAATACTTTTTCATCGTCTAAGTTTTTGTATAACTGGATAGTTTCCAGGCATATTTTTTCCTGTAACGGGAAATTTCGAAAGCCCAACCCAGCTATACGTGCTTTATTGTTCATCGACATTACCATTCCGCGCCGGTAATTGATTGCTGCTGATTCGGCGTAAGCCTTTTCTGCATATAACTTTGCTTTATCTAGCTGTAAATAAGTATACATTAAACTCAACAGATTAAGGAATCTACCCGGGTGCTGCCACTTAAAAAAGGGAGTGCTGTTTTAAGGCTTTCGATTTTTGATCTTTGTGAGTAGGCAGTACAGCAGAGGAATGGTACTGAAAATAGAATGTAAAGCGCTTTGCAGAAAAAAATTTTCCTGATTTCTTTAACCAACCTGATACGATGAAAATAGCCAGGCATAATAGTGTTTTTAAGAAATTGCTTCCCGCAAACATCAGTTTGTTTTGCAATATCAATTTTTCTTTTAATGGACTAAGGTGCAAATAAAAAATATTTCTACATTTTTTTGCACCTTTTTATTCTGGAAGCCCAACCCTGTTTACCATTTCCTGAAATCTCTTATCAGTTTCAATCCTGGCCCAGCGTGGATCTGTCTTAAGCCACACGAGCCAATTGGAGCGTTCATCAAATGCTTTATTCAGCCATAAAAATGCCTGTTCTTTTTTGTTCATCGAAGCATATACTAACGCAATGCCATACTCGGTAACAAATTTTTCTGATGACAGGGAATTTAAATCGTCTAATATTTTTTGAGCATTTACTTCATCACCGCTTTCCCCATACACATTACCGATAGCTGCAAGTGCTACAGGCCAATCCACTGCAACTTCCAAAGCTTTTTTATATTGAGCAATTGCTTCAGGATACATTTTCTTCCCCTGGTAGGAACGTCCCAGCCACAGGTGAGCCAGTACAAATTTTGGATTCATTTGCAGGGACGACAGCAACTCTTTAATAGCGGTATCATAGTTGCCGCTATAATAAGAACTAAACCCTATATCCGTATTGATGGGGACAGAAAGAGGATCAATCTCTTTAGCTTTTTTTAAGATGGTAGTTGCTTCACCATATCTTTCCATGGCAGTCAGATAATAACCATACATATCCAAAGCAATTTCATAATTTGGATTTAAGGCGATTGCCATCCGCAATTCCTGCTCTGCCGCGGCCCAGTCCCAGTCATAATAAAATTTATAAAAACCGAGAGATGCATGCGCTTCAGCTAAGGTAGGATCCAGCTTCAGCGCTTTAGTGGCGGCCTCCTTTGCTTTAGGAAATGCTTCCCTTGGCGCCATGAAACTCCCATAGCCCAAAGCAGTATAACAGTCTGCGACACCGGAATAAGCCGAAGCATAAGTGGAGTCCATTGCTATGGCCTGCTGAAAATAATCAATTGCTCTTTTTAGATCCGGGGGAGTTTTCAGATTCCACGATGCGCGGCCCTTTAAATACAATTCATAAGCTTCACTTCCCGGAGTTGATTTTTTATCTGCCTCTTGCCCGCCGTTTTCTAAAAATGTGACTTCCAGTTTCGCAGCTATTGCGTTTGCAATTTTATTTTGAAGAGCAAAAATATCATCCATGTTTTCATTGTATTGCTCCGACCAAAAATGAAACCCATCTTCTGCATTAATTAATTGCGCAGTAACCCGGACATGATTACCCTGCCGCTGAACGCTCCCTTCTAAAAATGTCTTAACCCCTAATGCTTTTCCTGCTTCCTTCAGGTCAATATTTCCCCCGCGAAATTTAAAAGAAGAGGTCCTTGCACAAACCTTCAGGCCTTTCAAATGGGCAAGAGAATTGATAATCCCTTCAGTAAGTCCATCACTGAAATAATCCTGTGAGGTATCATTTGTCATATTTACAAATGGGAGTACAGCAATAGATTGATCGTTTACAGAATCCTTTTTCGATTTTATAGAATCTTTTATTTTGGGAAAAGCGAAATAAGCAATGATGATTATTACAACGAGTAAAGCGATAACATTTATCATTCTAAATAATGGCTTTACTTTTTCCATTGCCTTTTATAATTACTATTTGCAAATAATTTGCAGGCTTTTTCATATGACTTAACTAAATCTACAACTATTTTGATGCATTAAAAAACAGGCTGCTTACAATTTTACCCCAGAGCTTTTCATGAATTTTGAATAAACATCCAGTTCGCAATTGCTGCCGTCCAGGCTTCCCATACCATACACTTACTTACCGATTGCGATTTTGTAACTTCTTCCCTTTAAATTTAATGAGTTTATCGCTGCGACCATTCTATCAGTTCCAAGATGCCCATATTTTTAACAGGGTCTGCCTTATTTCAACCTGTCAACAACGATTCGTTTAATGTATGTATAGTTCAAATAGGTAAAATTTCTTAGTATAAGGGGCTTGCCTGTACAACATATAACTCCGTTTTTGCGTTTCATTGTATCCCGTTAAAAAAATAATACGTTCCCATGTCACAAAATGAAAAGCCTGTTTACCTGGCACCCGCAAGCGAACCATTTATAAGAGATTTCGACGAAGCATTCAGCCGGTTTGCGAAGAAAGATATGCATACGCTTGTGGTGACTGTAGATACTGAAAGCGTGTATCGGGGAGATGTAGCCATGCTGCAACAATTACTAATGGCGCTGCAGCATCAGCCGCATTTGATTGAAAAATTATTGTTTTGCCTCGAAATAAAATTTACACCCATAGAAGATAGTGGTATCCACATTCCGGAGTCTTACTGGAAAAGTGACGTAGCTTATTACAGGTGGTTTCATAAGCTATCAGCCTCGCCATTAATGCTGTTTTTTCTAAATGACGAAGACGCCCGTTTTTACTTTCTTGCAGGCGATATACTGGCTGATAATTTATTGCATCTCGTACCCGATGAAAAAGGCAAAGGAATGGCCTGCCTTGAAGGCGATGAACTAATAGAAGTACTGAATAGGCTTTTCGCCGCTTGCTGGATGATGCTTATATACTGCCATGGCAGTGGTTTCAACTCTGAGCCTTATATACAAAGCATCCTGGCAGATCTTGGGCTGCCCCTCACTTTTGAACAGGTATATGAAAAGTATATCGCGGATATTGAAAAGGGAATTACTTTCAGAGCAACGAGCATTGCTTAATTAATAACCATCTTTCTTGCAAGTATATCTTAACTGATAGAGTAGGGGGCGTATTCACATTTCTTGCGGGTGTCCTCTTCCCACATTTCTGAATTAATATCATCCCGGAATATCAGTCAATTCCTTTTAATATTCAGGAGTACAAAATCATCAATCATTACATAAAGTTTATTTGCGGACATCGGTCATTGCAGATTGGAACCATTCGCTAAGGAATGGCGAAATAAAAATATTCGCTTTAGATAGCTTCAACGGCTCGTGAGCATGGACTTGAAGATCTGTAATGATGCCGAATCAGATACATGTATTGTTGTAATTGCTAAAAACGAATGGGAAGGCAAACTCCAAAAGAAAGCTTCGCAACTAATTTATCATCGAGAAACTTATTATCAAATTGGTGATTTGACTGAGTACTTTTCCTTAATATTGTTTCCGTTGATATCAAGCAAATTAGATTTATTGAGTTTAAAATAATTGCGATAGTTTTATTTATATTTATTATCTACGGGATAAAAAATGTCTGAGAAAAAAGTTTCCTTAAAAGATATTGCGCTTAAAGCTAATGTCTCTGCAGCGCTTGTATCCTACGTTCTTAATGGAAAAGGCAGGCAAAACCGGGTAAGAAAGGAAAAGGCTGAACAAATAATTGAAATTGCCAAAAAGTTAAACTACCAGCCTAATCATTTGGCGAAAAGTTTAAGAAGCGGAAAAAGTTTTACCATTGGTCTTGTAATCGCCGATATTTCAAATCCTTTTTTTGCTAATATTGCCCGGATTGTTGAGAACCAGGCCAGGCACTACGGCTATACAGTTATTTATGGCAGCTCAGATGAAGATGCTTCTAAATCCATGGATTTAATCAACGTTCTCCTTAACCGCCGGGTGGATGGCTTTATTATTGTTTCTGCAGAAAATTCAGAAAATCAGTTGCATTATTTGATGCAACAGAATATTCTTTTTGTTTTGCTGGACAGGTATTTCCCCGAAATAAAAACTGATTATGTTTCTACCAATAATTATAAAGCATCATTTGATGGGGGCAGCCATTTAGTTGAGATGGGATACAAAAATATTGGAATGATCGCGTACAAATCAAAGATGTTTCATATGCAGGAACGGATCCGGGGTTACAGGGAAGCACTTAAAAGAAATCATTTACCATTCAGGAAAAAATGGCTACAGGATGTAAATTTTAATAATGCTAAAACAGAAGTAGCAATCGCAATAGATACAATGCTTTCAGCCGTTCCTCCGGTAGATGCAATTATTTTCGCCACCTATAACCTTGCAGTAAATGGTTTAAAACATATTACCCGGCTCGGCATTAAAGTGCCTTCAGATCTTGCAATCGTGAGTTTTGGGCAAGCCGATGTTTTTGATCTATATGCTTGTCCGATCACTTATGTTATGCAGGATATGGAAAACCTTGGAAAAGCGGCCGTGGATATATTGGTTAAGAAAATGGAGAACCCCAAAGAAAAAATTCAGGAAGTACTTTATGATGCCAAGCTTATCGAGCGGGAATCCTCAAAAACCAGAGATGCTGCAAGTTCCTCTTAAAATTTTTGGATGATTTTACACCGGCAGTTATTTAAATCGCATAGTATCAATTTATAATTTTTTTTTGGCAGTTTAAATATAAGACTGTACGTTTGAAAAGGATTAGCAAATTTTCCTTTGCCAGAACGATTATGCTTTGTTAAGGATTTCAAAAGTTACACAACAGGAATTTCAAAAAAACAGAAAGAATTAAATTTTTTAAAAACGGATAGTTAGTTTAATAATTTTCTTTTACCCTTTTGCTTAATCGTTAAACCAATTTGCTTAATCCTTTAACCACTATTCTTAACCAAACCAACGATTGCCAAATGGAAAGAAGAAAATTCTTACAAACCGCCGCCTGGGGTTCAGCAGCAGTGCTTGCTGGATTTCCGCTACTAAAAGCAAGCGCCCTCTCACTAACTGCGGATGTCTCGAAACTAAAGATTACCAAAATCAGGTATTATAGCGCTCCCGGCTATACGAAGCCGTTATTTAACCAGGCCCGTGGTATCGTGGAAATTGAAACGGACGGGGGAATAATTGGAATTGGTGAGGGCGGTTCAAAAGATATGATTGAACAATGTGCCCAGATGATGATAGGGGAAGATCCGTTTAGAATTGAATACTTATGGCAACGACTATACCGGGGGATGTTTTATCCGCCGGGCCGTGAAAAATTGCATGCTTCAGGTGCGCTCGAAATGGCTCTCTGGGACATTAAAGGTAAAGCCCTTGGAGTTCCTGTTTATGATCTTTTGGGCGGTGCCACAAGAGAATACGTGGAATGTTATGCCACTGGTTTCAAAGCTTCCACAGCAACAACAGAAGAAGGAAGAGCCCGCGATTGTATCGAAGCAGGATTGAGGGCCTACAGGATAGGGCCAACAGGGGGCAATGGAGATGCGCCTTTTGATTTTTATGAAAACGCAAAAAAAACAATTGAGCTGTGTAAAAGGATTGATGCTGCTGTAGGTGGTGGGGGCAAATGGGCTATCGACCTGCATACCAGGTTTGATATGACCGAGGCTATAAAAATTTGCGATGAAATTGAAAACCTGGAACCCTATTTTGTAGAAGACATAATAAGGTCAGAAAATCCTGAAGTATATAAGACGGTTCGGCAGCTAACAAAAGTTCCGATAGCCGTAGGTGAACAGTTTGGTGACAGGTGGGATATAAATGAATTGATTGAAAATAATTTGATAGACTACACCAGGGTGACGCTGCCAAACACAGGTGGAATTTCTGAATTTAAAAAGATTGCCGCTATATGCGAAACGCATTACGTAGGTATGATCCCTCATTTTACAGGCCCGCTCTCAACCGCTGCGCTGGTACACGTGCTGGGTGCCAGCAGCCCTTCCCGATGCCTGATGGAACTCGGAGGTGGAGCACCGGAAAGACCTGCCTATTTTAATGAGGATTATTTACTCTTTACGAATGGAAAGTTATACCTGAATCCAGCACCGGGTTTAGGGGTGAATTTTGATCCCAAAAAAGCAACTTTCGTTATGGAAGTTACCGCTAAAACAAAATTTCCGCATCCAATTCTTCAAAGTCCTGATGGAGCCATTCACAATTGGTAATGGCCCAAAAACTATATGTAAGACTTGTAAATATTTAAAATTGTATAAACCATTAAAAAACGATTGCGATGAAAAAAAAATTAAAAGTATTTCTTTCGATAATGCTTATTTTCCAAGGCTACGTTTTTGCGCAAAACGTTCAAATTACCGGTAAAGTTTCAGGCTTCGATAATGAAGCAATTTCAGACGTCAATGTTACAGTAAGAGGAGGTAAACAAGGAGCTATAACGGATGCCGCTGGTAATTATACCATAACAGCGCCTGCCAATGCATTATTGGTTTTTTCCCATGTTGGTTTTGTGGACCAGGAGGAGAGGGTAAACGGCCGTTCGGTCATGAATGTCACTTTACTTCAAAGTGATGCTAACCTGCAAGGTGTTGTAGTTACGGCCCTGGGAATAAAAAAGGACATACGAAAACTGGGCTATGCTACTTCAACGGTAAATAACGACCAGATTGCCACCAATCGAACGCCCAATGTGTTGAGTGGGTTGCAGGGAAAATTGGCGGGGGTTAATATAACCTCTATGGCCAGCGGTCCTGCCGGGTCAGTTAAAGTACGCATCCGCGGCCAGTCGTCTTTCAATTCGGTAAACTCTCCGCTAATTGTTCTCAATGGTGTTCCTATGGACAATACTTCTTATGGAATTGGTGTAAGCGGACCAAGATCCGGCCAGGTAAACAGTTCTGACGGTGGAGATGGATTTTCCAGCATCAATCCGGATGACATAGAAACCATGACCGTTCTGAAAGGAGCCGCAGCTTCTGCGCTTTATGGATACAGGGCAAAAGATGGTGTAATAATGGTTACGACAAAAAGCAGAAGTACACGCAAGGGTATTGGGGTAGATTATAACATTAATTATACTTCAGAAACTCCGCTTGACTTTACTGATTTTCAATATGAATACGGCCAGGGCGAGAGAGGGGTACGTCCTACCACTCCATACCCCAATTCAGCCGTATGGAGTTTCGGTGAAAAATTTGAGCCGGGCATGACACAGATTTTATTTAACAACGAGACATTTCCTTATGAACCAGTTCGTAACAGGTATAAAAAATTCTACCTGACAGGTCAAAATCTTACTAACACAGTTACATTGTCAAATTCAGGAGACAATGGAGGGTTTAGTCTTTCGCTTGCCAATACGGATTACAAAGGCATTATTCCAAATTCTAAATTCAATCGCAGAACGGTAAATCTTGGTTTTTCACAAGATGTAGCAAAAAATCTTACCGTATCTGGTAATATTAATTATTCAAATGAAAAAAATACAAATCCTCCACAGGTGAATACCCAGGATATGGACATTACAACTGTAATGGCTACACTGGCCAACTCAATGCCGATTTATGCATTGGAACAAAACCAGGTTTACCCGAATGGCAATGAAATTGTAATATCAAGATTTTTGGTTAGAAATAATCCATACTATTCTGCTAATTACCGCAAAGAAAATATTCTTCGTGACAGAACACTGGGTAATATTGCTTTAAAATACCAGGTCCTTCCCTGGCTATATGCACAAGGACGTATCGCACAGGATATGTACACCCGCGGCCAGGATTATAATATCCCGAATGGTTATGCGCCAATTCCTGCCGCACCTTCTGGTTTTGTGAACGGATCATTCACTCAGGATATTCGACGCTTCAGGGAACGCAACTATGACTTCCTGATCGGTGCTACCCGTAAGTTTGGAAAAATTGGCGTTGATGTAACAGCAGGGGGAAACCAGATGTACCGAAAGATGGAATACAACAGTGTATCTGTAACGGACTTTATTATACCGGGATTATACACAGTTCAGAACGCCAGGGTTAAAGATCCGATTTACAGTAAGGAAGAACAAAAAGTGAATTCATTGTATGGTGCGCTTGAACTTTCCTACATGAATTATTTATATCTAAATATAACCGGGCGTAATGACTGGTTCTCTACGCTGGCACCTGCACACAACAACATTTTATATCCTTCTGTCAGCACCAGTTTTGTATTTTCAGATGCATTTCAGTCCAAAATGCCCACCTGGCTAAATTTTGGCAAGATAAGAGTTGCTTATGCCGAAGTAGGATCTGATGGCAGTGTGGCACCCTATTCAAATGTGCTTTATTATGCTGTAAACAACAATCTTTATCCAAATCCTGCAGGTGCTACCGTGCCTATTGGTGGAATCAATGCATCACAAGTCCCCAATCCTGATCTTCAGCCGTCAAGAACTTCAGAGGCAGAGGTAGGTATTGAATTGAGGATGTTAAACAACAGGATAAACCTGGATTTATCATACTATTATAAGACTACAAAAGATCAGATACTCGGTATATTGACTTCTGATGCATCTTCCTATACCAACAAATTGATCAACGTGGGCAAGAGTATGAATAAAGGACTCGAAATGCTGTTAAACGTTGTGCCAGTTCAGTCACGATCTTTTAAATGGGATGTGACGCTTAATGCATCCTATAATACTTCAAAAGTTTTAAAACTCGGACCCAATGCAGCTGATACATCCATCAATGTATCAAATGGTGGCGGGCGTATCCTAAGGCAGGTGGTGGGTAAACCAATTGGTGCTTTATATACCTACATGTACCTGAGAGATCAAAAAGGTAGCCAGGTTTTTGATAAAACCAGCGGCAAGCCATTACGTAATGAAGTGCCTCAGTATGTCGGAAATGTATTACCAAAATATTTTGGTGGCATTACCAATTCTTTCAATTATAAAGGAGTTTCTCTTACCGTATTGATTGATTACAAACTGGGCGCAAAAATGATTGCCGGTTCTAACCAGAACTTTCAGCGCCATGGGTTACAGAAACGTACGCTGGTAGGCCGGGAACAAGGTTATGTGGTTGGCGTAGGCGTGAATCAGGATGGTGGAGTCAATACAACGCAAGCAGACGTTCAAACGTTTTATGAAACAATCAATCCTCTTGGGGTAAATGAAGATTGGGTTTTCAATTCCGGCTTCTGGAAATTACGCCAGATTACACTGGGTTACGACTTCACTAAATATTTTAAGCATATGGAGTTTATCAAGGGAATAAAACTAAGTGCAGTTGCAAACAATGTTGCTATTATAAAGAAATGGACAGAAAATATGGATCCTGAAAATGTCTCAAATATTTCCGACAACCAGGCAGGTCTTGATTTCTGGACTCCACTTCCTCCTACAAGAAGCATTGGCTTTAACCTAAGCGTTAAATTCTAATTCATTGAAAGAAAATTTAATCTTAACAACAAAAAAATAGTTTATGCTACAATATAAAAAATACATTGCAATCCTGCTTTCAGCAGGCATAATGCTGGTAAGCTGTGATAAGGGATTTGAAGATCTGAATATTAACAAGGTTGACCCTACTGCTCTTGACCCGCAAGTTGTAATGAACGATGCTGTTCTGCTGACGGTGTATCCTGATAATTTCGGCACACTGGGCATGCTAACTTATAATTTTCCCATCGTTCAGCAAATAGTTACACCGTTTGGCAGCTCATTGTCAGGAGGTAATTTTAATATCAACAACGCCTCTAATACAGGTTTGGTATGGACAAATTTTTATCGAAACGTTTTAAAACAAAACCTGGATGTTATTGAAAAAACCAAAGACGATCCCGAAAGGACTAACCTGTATAATGAAGCAAGGATTCTGAAAGCACATTCGTTTATGATATTGACAGATACTTATGGTGATATTCCCTATTCCGAAGCTGGCCAGGGATTTATAGGTGGAATCAGTTATCCCAAATACGACCGGCAGGAAGACATTTACGCCGACATTCTAAAGGAACTGGAAGGAGCAACTGCGGCGCTTGATCCGGCCAAAACGAGTTCTGCGAATGATATTCTTTATGGCGGGGATATAGCAAAGTGGAAAAAATTTGGTTACTCCTTGTTGTTGAGAGCTGCTATGCGTCTTTCTAAAGTGGCGCCTGATGTTGCAAAATCCTATGTAGCAACAGCAGTGGCAGGCGGCCTGATGCAATCAAATAGCGACAATGCGGTTATCCGGCACACATCATTATACAATAACTGGATTGCAGTTCATTTAACTGCCCGTGAGAAGGGAAATTTTTACCTTACCAAACCATTCATTGATTTTCTGAAAACAAACAACGATCCAAGGCTCGCCAGTATAGCTGTACGGGCACCCGGCGCTAAGGTCGCCGCTGACCAAAATCCGCCATTGGCCTCTTCAGATCCGGCGATACAAATTGGCTTTCCTATGGGATACGATAATGTTTCCATAGCGAGCACATTTGCTACCTATGGAGTGACTAGTTTATATGAATTTTCATATGTAAACCTGAATACGATACTTAGTCTCACTGCACCCGAATACCTGGTGACTTATTCCGAAACGCAATTGTTGCTTGCAGAAGCCGTAATAAGAACATGGGCTACCGGTGACGCAGCAACGCTTTATAAATCTGGCATAGAATCGCATATGCGTCAAATGGCTGATTATGGTACAGCCGCGGCTATTTCCGATGCGGATATTGCAGCCTATGCGTTCGCTAATCCTCTTGATCTATCCAATGCACTTGAACAAATTAATACTCAGTATTGGGTATCTTCTTTTATGAATGGAAGTGAAACATGGGCAAATTTCAGGAGAAGCGGATTTCCTGCTTTAGCTAAAAACCCGTTTCCCAGTGGAGACATTTCGGGAAATTTTATCAGACGCATGCCTTATCCTGACGCAGAAACTATTGTAAATACGGCTAACCTTGATGCTGCCGTTGCCGCGCAAGGACCTAATGATCTTAACACACCGGTTTGGTGGGACAAATAATTTCATTGATTTAGAAGCTGGAAATTTTTAAGGTTTTTTATCTATAACGCATTGAATGGAGAACTATTTATTAGGCTGTGACTGGGGAACATCTTCGTTTCGCCTGGGTCTATATAACTTGGCCGCTGGTGAATTGATCGATGAGGTTCAGTCGGCGGATGGAATATCAGGCATTCACCATAACTGGCACAATGGGAACTACAAGTCTCTCGGAATTACAAAAAATAAATTGTTCCACGAAAAGCTTTTGATGCAGATAGAGAGTCTGTCAAAAAAAACTGTGATTAACCTGGAAAATACTCCAATAATGATTTCCGGCATGGCTTCATCTTCTATCGGTATCGAAGACGTGCCATATGCAAATCTCCCTTTCCGCCTGGATGGAAGCCAGGTAAGAACAAAAAAGATTGAAATACAAGAGGATTTTCCGCATGAAATTATTCTTATCTCAGGGGTACAAAGCGATCATGATGTGATGCGTGGAGAAGAAACACAGTTGATTGGAATATGGTCATTGCTTGCGGGTATTGGAAACCAACCTGTAGAAGCTATAATAATTTTTCCCGGCACACATTCAAAACATGTTTACATCAAAGACAGACAATTAATACATTTTAAAACATTTATGTCGGGTGAGATGTACCAGGTTATTGGAAACCACAGCATATTGAAGGACTCTGTAAAGATGCAAGAGGCATATGAACCTTCGGATATGAATATACAGGCTTTTAAAAAGGGTGTACAGGATTCCCGGGGATCAAACATATTGCACAGTCTATTTACTGTTCGTACAAACCAGCTTTTTAACCGGTTAGACAAGACCGGGAATGCTTATTATTTGAGCGGATTATTAATTGGATGCGAATTGCACGACCTTGAAAAAAGTGACGATTGCCCGGTTTTCCTGTGTAGTGGAAAAAATCTGTTTGGGCTTTACAAGCATGCATTAGAAGAACTTAATCTGTCTGATCACACAATTTTCATTCCGGCGGATATTGTGGAAAGAGCTGCGATAACCGGCCAGAAAATCATATATGAACAATATGCAAAAACTAAATTGTTGAATGAATAAAAAATTGTTTTCATGGGATGCATTCTATCGTGTTCCTATCATTGGCATCATCAGGAATCTTACATTGAATGAAATAAAAAGCATCCTGCCGGTTTATGAACAGTCCGGGTTGACAACAATTGAAATTACTATGAATACAAAAGGAGCCGCGGAAATTATCGGGTTGATACGTTCTGAATATCCGAAGCTGAATACCGGTGCAGGTACGGTTTGCACAGAAAGAGATATGGAGCTTGCCCTCGATGCAGGGGCGCAGTTTATTGTAACGCCCATTATTGATAAAAAAGTAATAAAGTCCTGCGTAAAAAAGAAAATCCCCGTTTTTGCAGGCGCTTTTACTCCAACAGAAATTTACCGGGCCTGGTCGCTGGGTGCCTCTATGGTGAAGGTTTACCCCGCAAGAACATTAGGCGCAGCATATATAAAAGATATTAAAGCACCACTTAATGAGATTAAATTATTACCAACCGGTGGCGTAGGTTTAGATGATATAGAAACTTACCGGAAGGCAGGCGCGGATGGATTCGGTATTGGTGGACCTCTTTTTATTAAGCATCTTATTGAAGAGAATAACTGGAAAGGGTTAATGGAACATTTCAAAATGTTTGTAAGGAAGGTTCAAAATTGATACCCTTATTGGTTTCAGGTTTAATTTTTTTACGCAAATAAAAGATTGCTCATGCCCGTAAAAATGATAAAAAATTACCGCTGGATTATCGTTACTCTTTTATTTTTTGCAACTACGATCAATTATCTTGACCGCCAGATAATAGGATTGCTGAAGCCTATTCTGGAAAAAGAATTTAATTGGAGTGAAACTGATTTTGCGCATATTGTAATGGCATTCACGGCAGCTTATGCGATCGGGCTTATATCACTTGGATGGTTAATTGACAAAATAGGGACTAAACTGGGCTATTCTATTACAATCATTTTTTGGAGTATAGCCGGAATGCTGCATGCGTTTGCAAAAAGTGCATTTGGATTTGGAGCAGCCAGGGTGGGATTAGGGATCGGTGAAGCAGGCAATTACCCGGCTGCCATGAAAGCGGTAGCTGAGTGGTTCCCCAACAAAGAGCGTGCATTGGCCACGGGAATATTCAATATGGGAACAAGTGTTGGCGTTGTGTTGGCTCTTATTATTGTTCCATTTATTTTAAATGCTTACGGATGGCAGGAGGTGTTTCTTATAACCGGAGGCCTGGGATTTATATGGCTTATTTTCTGGTGGCGGTTTTACACTGTACCCTCAAAGCAAAAAAGGTTAACCCAGGAAGAATTTGCATTGATCACTGATGGCCAGGATCAGGAGAAAAATGATACAAATGAAGGCAGTTCTGTTAAATGGAAAACACTGTTTACTTTCCCGCAAACGTGGGCCTACATTACCGGGAAAGCATTGATCGACCCAATTTATTGGTTCTTTTTATTTTGGTTGCCTTCCTATTTTTCTTCCACATTTAGCCTGAACATGTCTAAGCCGAGTCTCCAGTTGATGATTATATATGCTTCCACTACTATAGGCAGTTTTGGCGGTGGCTATTTTTCTTCCTGGTTAATTAAAAAAGGCTGGCCGGTATTAAAAGCGAGAAAATTTGCCTTGTTAATATTCGCCGTGATGGAGGTCTCCATTATTCTTGCCCAGTTTGCAAATGATTCATGGACGGCCGTAGCGCTTATTAGCATTGCCGTTGCAGCGCACCAGGCCTGGGCTACCAATGTTTTCACAATGGCTTCAGATATGTTTCCAAAAGAGGCTGTGAGTTCGGTGGTAGGAATTGGTGGTATGGCTGGTGCTGTTGGGGGAATACTTTTTCCTATCCTTGTTGGTTCTTTACTAGACACCTATAAGGCAGCTGGGAATTTGCAAGGCGGTTATAACCTGTTATTTACTATTTGCGGGTTTACTTATATCGTTGCACTAACCATAATACATTTATTGACCCGAAATTTTAAAAAAGTAAAACTTATAGAATTGCAATAATTTATTTTTTACCATAAATCAAGAATTATGAAAAGAATGCAACATGAACAAAAACCTGCCCGGAGGGAGTTATTGAAAATGATGGCACTTGGCTCAACTGCCGGATTTTTTGGACTAACGGGAGGCCTAACCGCAAATGCACAGGAAAAACAGAAGCCTTCATATACCAATGGAATGCCCCCTGTAAAAATCAAAAATGTAAAAGCTATCGCTACTGCGCCCGAAGGCATTAACCTGATTGTAGTGAAAGTAGAAACAACGGAACCTGGATTGTACGGTCTTGGCTGTGCCACTTTTACGCAACGGGCGGTATCTGTAGTGGCAACCATCAACAGTTATCTTAATGAATTTTGCGTTGGTAAAGATGTTGACAATATTGAAGATATGTGGAACTCCTTTTATGTTAGTTCCTATTGGCGCAACGGGCCGGTATTAAATAATGTGATCAGCGGCCTTGATGAAGCATTATGGGATATAAAAGGGAAACGGGCGAATATGCCCGTATATCAACTGTTAGGAGGCAAAAGCCGGTTTGCTGTAGACTGTTATGAGCATGCTAACGGTAACTCACCGGAAGCAGTAGCCGAAGATGTGAAAAAATATATGGAGATGGGTTTTCGTCACGTCCGCATCCAACAGGGCGGTTATGGAATGACCGGTATGGCTCAGAAACCTGATTTTAAAGAGGCAGGTTATGGATATGAAGGCGACCAATTTATGAATGAAGGTGCCTATCTTAAATCTGTTCCCAAAATGTTTGAAATGGTACGAAAAACATGCGGCGAAGTCGTAGAATTGCTGCATGATGTTCATGAACGGGTTCAACCAATGGATGTGATAAATATGATTAAAAAGCTGGAAGATTATAATCCATTCTTTGTTGAGGATCCTTTTTCTCCTGAAAATATGGAATGGTTCAAACAACTCCGCATAAGCACCAGTGTACCGATTGCCATGGGAGAGCTATTTAATAATATCAACGAATTTAAATTACCGATGGTAAACCAATTGTTTGATTATATCCGGGTACACCTTTCGCAAATCGGGGGTATCAGTCCTGCGATGAAAATTTGTCGTCTCGGTGAATACTTTAATATTAAAACGGCTTTCCATGGACCGGGTGATGTATCGCCGGTTGGTCATTCCGCACATGCTCATGTTGATTTGGCAGTATGGAATTTCGGTATCCAGGAAGCTGTTCATTTTTCTGATAAACTACAAACTATTTTTTCAGGTTGCCCCACGATGAAAAATGGTTTTATGTACGTAAATGAAGTACCGGGAATCGGGGTTGACGTGAATGAAAAGGAGGCTGCGAAATACCCGATTGGAACTAAATCGAAATGGCAGGTCAGGAAAAACGATGGTACTATCATAAGGCCGTAGTTGTTGCGTTCAAAAAATAATTGCAAAAGAAATAATAACGATATGCAACGAAGATTTTTTTTAAAAACGGCTGCAATGGCGTCGGCGGCTATATTCGCCGGCCTCCATTCTACAGGTGCTAACGCAAATTCTAAAATGAAGATCACGAAGATCAGGTACTATGGCGCGCCGGGTTATGACAAACCTCTTTTCAATCAGGCCCGTGGCATTGTTGAAATTGAAACGGATGGTGGAATAATTGGAATTGGTGAAGGCGGGTCTAAAGATATGATCGAACAATGTGCGCAAATGATGATTGGAGAAGATCCTTTTAGGATTGAACATATCTGGCAAAATTTATACCGTGGTATGTTTTATCCGCCGGGAAGAGAAAAGCTGCATGCGATAGGCGCCCTTGAAATGGCATTGTGGGATATCAAGGGAAAAGCCCTGGCTGTGCCTGTATATGATTTATTGGGTGGCGCTACCCGTGAATATATAGAATGTTACCGGGCCGGCGGCAGGGACGATTTTGATAAAAAGTCGGAAGAAGAAATGGCCAGGTCGGTGATAGAAAAAGGTTACAGGGTTTATCGCATTGGTCCTACAGGCGGTAATGGTGAGCAACGATTTGACCAGGGTGAAAATGTAAAGAAGACTATAGAGAAATGCAAAACCGTATCCGAAGCTGTTGGCGCCGGCAACTGGGCCATCGATTTACATACACGCTTTAATATGCCGGATGCTATAAAAATCTGTAATGAAATTGAAGCAATGGGCCCCTATTTTGTTGAAGACATAATACGCTCTGAAAATCCCGGTGTTTACAAAACGGTCAGGCAAATGACAAAAGTGCCCATTGCGGTAGGTGAGCAATTTGGCGATAAACGGGATAGCAATGAGTTAATCGAAAATAACCTTATTGATTATACCAGGTTCACCTTACCCAATACCGGTGGTATTGCTGAATTTAAAAAGCTCGCCGCTGTGTGTGAAACACATTATGTAGGTATGATCCCTCATGCTACAGGTCCCCTGGCTATGGCTGCACTGGTGCATGTGCTTGGTTCGTCTAGTCCTTCACGTTGTATGTATGAAGGTGGTGCGGCATCTACCGTAGCGTATTTCAATGAGGACCTCGTAAATTTTAAAAATGGTAAATTGTATCTGAATCCATCACCAGGTCTTGGCGTAAAATTTAAACCTAAGAAAGCTGATTTTATCATGGAAGTAACAGAAAAAACTAAGTTCCCGCATTCTGTACTTAATAGTCCGGATGGCGCAATTCACAACTGGTAATCTTTTCAACAAAATTAAATCCTAAAAATATGGCAACAATAGCTAAAAGATCAGTAATGTCAAGACGTTCTGTTATCCAATCTGTTTTGGGTACCATAGGGGCAGGTATAACTTTGCCGCTATCGTCGTATGCACAAACGCCGGAAAAAGCATTTGACAAGTCTAACGTAAAAATTACGAAGCTTGAAACATTTTTGATTAAGCCTCGCTGGATTTTTCTTAAGATACATACAGATGCAGGAGTTGTAGGCTTAGGCGAACCGCTGCTGGAAGGAAGAGCCCTTACTATAAAAACAGCCATTGAAGAGATAGAACCTTATCTTTTGGGTAAAGATCCAAGGCGTGTCGTTCATCACTGGCAAGCCATCTACCGTCATGCTTTTTATCGCGGCGGTCCGATTTTAACCAGTGCACTTAGTGGTATTGACCAGGCATTGTGGGATATCAAAGGCAAACTGCTGGGAGTTCCGGTGTATGAATTACTTGGCGGGCCTACCCGTGATCGTGTACGTGTATATGGCCGTGCCGCTACGCCGGAAGATATTAAGAAAAGAAAAGCCGAAGGATATACGGTAATAAAAACCGGGCTTGCACATGAGCATCCTGCAAACATTATTGAAAACCCCGCTTTCATTAAACATGCTGTAGATAGCTTTGCGGCGCTAAGAGAGGCGGGTGGTCCGGATATGGATATCGCAATTGATTTTCATGGTAATATATCTCCACAAACAGCAAAAGTAATTATCAAGGAACTGGAACAATACCAACCCATGTTTATCGAAGAACCCTGCCAGGCGCAAAATGTAGATACCATGGTGGACATAGCCCGCAGTACCTATTTGCCAATTGCTGCGGGGGAAAGGATATTTACTAAATGGGGCTTCCGTGAATTGCTTGAAAAAAGAGCTGTCGGTATCGTACAACCCGATCTTTGCCATGCAGGCGGTATCACCGAAGGAAGATTGATAGCAGGTATGGCGGAAGCGTATTACATTCCGGTAGCGCCGCATAATCCAATGGGGCCAATATCTCTTGCATCAGGTTTGCAACTCGCAGCGAGCATTCCAAATTTTCTTGTGCAGGAACAGGTTACGCTGGGCGAAGGATATTTAAAGAACCCATTTAAGCTACAAAAGGATGGTACGGTACTGATACCTGAAGGGCCTGGCCTCGGCATTGAACTTGACGACGCCGCTATAGCTGATAAGATAGGCCATGACTGGAAAAATCCGGAAGTCTATAATTACCTGGACGGATCTGTGGTGGACTGGTAGAAGAATGATAATTTGACTTCAAGAAGTTTTTTTAACTGTCTGCACATTGCGACTAATCTCTCAGAAGTCATATCAGAGGATTTCATGTAAAATTTATATAAAATAGAAAACCCTTACTTTATATTTAAAAAGAACCTGGAATAAATCAACTTTATTAAACAAATTATTTCACCTTAACCGATTTTAAAATGAAAAAGATGCTTAACCTGAAAGTGATAACATTGATTTTTATTTCTTTATTTCTTTGGGGCGATACTCAGGCCCAGTCTGCAGAAAGTCCGGCAGGAAACAAAGTAAATAAATGGTTTAACAGCCATACATGGCTTAATGGTTTGCAATTAGAACCTCATAAATCTATTAATAAAAAAGAATTTGCGAGACAATATGACGCTAATAAAATATGGTGGGACAAAGCCTTTGAATATTTAAGGGTAACTGATCTTATAAATATTCCACCTGGCAGATATGCAATAGACGGCGATAATGTTTTTGCCATTATCACCGACGGGCCAGGGAAAGAGTTTGAGCAGGGAAAGTGGGAATCGCATCGCCACTATAACGACATTCAACATGTAATAAGGGGTGAGGAGAAAATAGGTATTGCTCCGTTTCCTTCGCTGACAGTAACTGAACCATATGACAATTCAAAAGATATAGCATTTTACACAGGAAAGGGTAAATACTATACCGCGAATCCCACAATGTTCTTTATTTTCTTTCCAGAGAATGCGCATCGCCCCGGAATTAAAATTCATGGTGCCGATCCAATTAAGAAAATTGTAATAAAAGTAAAGACAGGTTTATAGTTTTTCTATAAAAATTGGTTCACTGGAGCACATTAATTTTGCAACCAGGTTTTGTTTGTTATTTTTAGCCGGCCTGTGTGTTTCTATTGTAGCAGTGGGGTTTATAGCTGGTAAGTGAACTTATACTTTTATAAATATCTTCCTCTTGTAAAGGAAATAAAACAACAACCAGAAAACTCCATACGATCCTATTGATAAAACAAAGGGATACCAGTCGCCCAAAAATCGTTTCGTTCCTAAGAGGAACACTTCGGCAATCTCGCTAAAACAATGCAGGTCTCCTATCATATAGGCAAGTATAGAGTTGCTGCCAATAACAATAAAGAACCTGGCCCAGCGCTGGTATTTCCAGTAATCGACCACCAGGTAAAATAAGGCCAGCAACAAAAAACAAAGCCCGCTGGAAAAGAAGGTGAATGAAGTGGTCCATACATGTTTAATAATGAGTTGTACGGGATTTAGCAGCAAGCCTGCCGCAACTAATGCCATCCCGGTAACAAACAATGCCTTTAATTTACCCAACTGGGAGATGCCACTCTGAAGTATGTACGACGCAAAAACACCTGTCATAACGGTGGCTGCAAAACCAAGACTGGTTAATATCCATGTATAGTTTGTGCCATCCTGGTGGCTGCCCAGCAAAAGTTTGTCAATATACAAGGGAAGGTTTTGTTCGGGCTTTAATATAGCGTGGCCAACACCGGGAACAGGAATGTAGTAAAGCGCGATGAAATAAATTAGCAATAAGGCAAGTGTCCAAAAAAACTGGGCGAATACATTAAGTCTTAAAATAAATAAAGACGATATTAAATACCCTGCGGCAATCGCCTGCAAAGTATTTGAAAAAAAAGCAATCTGGCTCCAATCGTAGGTAAGCAGGTTGCCTTGTGCAATCATGCCCAATATCCATAATATCACCACCCTTTTTACTATATGTTTTGCAAGTGTTGCGCCTTGTGGCCGCTGCAACCTTTTCTTAAAAGATAAAGGCATGGAAACACCTGTAACAAACAGGAAAAGTGGCATTATAATGTCAAGGAAATTGAACCCCTGCCATGGCACATGTTCCATTTGTTCAGCCATAGTTTCTGTAAAGGGACTGTGAACAGCCTCATTCAAAGTCATGAAGATGGTTGCCCCGCCGGTTATCCAAAGCATATCAAAGCCACGCAGCGCATCAACAGAAAGTATCCTGCCTGTGATTGGCGGGGAATTTTTAGGATCGATACGATGCATGATTTTTTTTAGACTCTTTAGCATGTTAGTTTTTTAATGTTTTGGTTCTTTGTTGTTCCGTATACTTTTTATGCATCCTGTTCCCAATACAATTTTAATCAGGATGAATGTAATTTATTCTTTAGATTTTTTCTGCTGATAAATATCTTTAAAAATCCACGAATAATATTGGATGGATTCAGCACGAGCGTCCGGGCAACTCTCAAAAATATAAGAACTACGTTTGACTATCCTTAGAAATTTTAAATAGAACATATGAATTGAAACCAAGATCAGCGACACTTTCGGGCTTTAGTTACTAAGGCAGCAGGGGAGTGGTATTTCTACAATATTTTTTAAAATGTAAAGCAAAACCAAGCTCATCATTAATTTACCTTAGAATTGTAAATTTCAATCTCAACCATCAATATATGCCTACACGTTCACATCATAGTTCTGTGCTTGTCGCACTCTTTTCATTGCTCTGTTTTTGCTTAACCGCGCAAAAGGTAACAGAGCCAAAAACTACGGAAGAATGGTCAAGGCCTTACGAGCCATTCAGGATAGCTGGCAACCTCTATTATGTAGGTACTTACGATCTCGCCAGTTATCTTATTGCCACCGGCAAGGGTAATATCCTTATCAATACAGGCCTTGCTGCTTCTGCATCGCAGATCAAAAAGAATGTTGAAACACTGGGCTTTAAATTCAATGACATAAAAATACTGCTGACAACACAGGCGCACTACGATCACATGGGCGCTATGGCAGCCATTAAAAAAATGACGGGCGCTCAATTGATGGTAGACGGGAAAGAAGCTAACGTGCTTGCAAGCGGTGGCAGTTCAGATTACGCGATGGGTACCTACGGCCGCAGTTTCGCACCCGTTAAAGCAGACCGGTTATTGCATGATGGCGATAGCATTACGTTAGGTGATATGCAGCTTGGGATGCTGCACCATCCCGGGCATACCATGGGCTCCTGCAGTTATGTCTTTACTGTAAAAGATGAACAGAAATCTTACAGGGTGCTCATAGCAAACCTGCCTTCCATCATCATTGATAGAAAGTTTTCCGAAGTAACCGCTTATCCCACCATTGCTAGCGACTATGCCTATACGCTATCAGCCATGAAAAATCTTATATTCGATATATGGGTTGCCTCGCATGCCAGCCAGTTCAACCTGCATGAAAAGCACAAGCCTGGCCATGCATACAACCCTGCTGCCTTTGTTGACAGGGCAGGCTATGATGCCGCGCTAAGCGATCTGCAACAACAATATGATAAAAAAATACAGGAGGAGGTGCACCGCTAAGTGCACGCCCTGCAATCTTTTTTTCTTACAACATTGAAATTGGTGCTTTTCTCCTTTTACTTTTTTGCCTTCGAAGTTTCTTTAGCAACAGTTTTAGCAGCCTTCGCCGGCTTTTCAGCCTTCACCTTTTCAGCAGAAGATTTTGCTTTCACCGTCTTTGTTGGCGCAGCCTTTTTAGTTTTTGTTTCTTCGGCTTTAGCTGCTGTTTTTACCGCTTTTGCCTTCGTAACTTTTGGCTTAGAAGATGCTTCTTTATTGACTGTTTCAGGGGCTTGCTTTACTTCAGCATCCGATGTGTCGGGCACTGTAATCACGGAATTGTCTATGTACATTCTTGATACCGGAACGTAATCCTGGGCATTATAGTCATTCTGCCATGTTCCGTTATTTAGTAAAAACCGGTATTGGTATGTTTTTCCTCCTTCTAATACAACTGTTGTTTTAAACGAGCCATCTTCTTGTTTCTTCAATTCAAATTCCTGCCCGGGAGTCCAGTTATTAAAATCTCCCAATACTACGGCTTCAGTGGCTCCTTCCAGCGCTTCTGCCGGTAATGTAAAAATGATTTCTTTCTTCATGATTTTATTTTCTATTTTGAATATCACCATAATCGCTGGTGATGATAAATGCTTAATTATTACAAACCAAACCACAATTAATTTTGTGGCTCAGGACCGCAAAGCTAAAACAAATTTTTTTTCCGTTATTCTCCTCGCCCCGACACGCTGGCGCAGGGCTCCTGACCTGGGCCTGCCCGCTACTACATAATATGTAATGCCACGTAATAATTTTAATAAAAAATACCGGTTACTATTTGTAACCGGCATTTGTGTTATCATAGGGAAAGACGTTCTTATTGGGGAAGTAAAAAATATTTATAACAACTTCAGTCCCATTGGGCAATGTCATTAAGTTAAGGGATACGATAAAAAAGGGATTGCAATATATAGTTTTGAGGTCCCCACGCTGCCGCGCTGGCGCAGGTCTCCTGACCTGTGCCTGCCCGTTACTATAAAACCATTGCCATCAGAGAGCATAAATCCGTTTAATCAATCCTTACCAACCTTAATAAACCTTTTTCTTTAGTGTAACAGTCAATTGCGCTGCTGTAAAGCCAGTCCTGTGGTTGTCTCACAAATCCGGCTCTCACAGGATTTTCATGTAAATAAGTAAACCGTTGGCGAAACTTCACTTTAGTATCTAATAATATAGGATGGTTTTCATGTTCCCAAAATTGAAACCGGTAATTGCTTTTATTTTGCAAACCCTTCTTTTCAAATAGATCAAGC
>JBKJRY010000058.1:0-22702 GCA_046593045.1 Chitinophagaceae bacterium
GTTTCTTAGCACTTGGAGTAGATGGTAAACTGTGGCTTTTGAATTCATTTTCAAAATGGTTACAAAAATCATCAACTTTCACGAAAATTTCAGCAACTTTGTCTGAGAAAAGCGGTGGGTTCATAATTGACTTATTAAATTGATTGTCAACTATTTATAAGGCAATAATCACGCCGTTTTTCTACTTTTTATGCACCCATTTTTCCATTCTTCTTAACCCGAACTCAGGTTTATAAAGCTTTTTAAAACATTTGGATGAAGATTAAAATCTTAAGCCCGCTTTGGGGGCATGAACACATTAGCCAACCGGATTTCCTGGAAAAAATCAGGTTAGCCGGATATGATGGTTTTGATATGTGGTTGCCGGAAGATCGCTTATTAAAAAAGCAACTCTTTGACTATTTGCAACGGTATGAAATGTACATTGTTACTCACCAACACCAGGCAAGCGGAGCTACATTCCGGGATTTTAAATTATCATTTAAAAAAAACCTTTCTATTTGTGCAGAACCAAAACCCCTTTTGATTAATTCACATACCGGCAGAGATTATTTTTCTCTGGAACAAAACCTGGAGCTGATCAACATTGCCGCAGAATTTTCTGCTAAAAATAACATAACGGTAGTTCACGAAACACATCGGGGCAGGGTTGGATATAGTCCTCAAATGGCCGATCAAATTTTCAAAGCAAATAAAAACTTCATGATCACAGCGGACTTTTCACACTGGGTTTGTGTAACTGAAAGTTTTTTACAAAATTTTTCGGAAATATTATCAGAAGCCATAGAGAGAACATTACACGTTCACGCACGTGTAGGGTATGAAGAAGGGCCGCAGGTCCCTGATCCAAGAGCCCCGGAATGGAAATACGCAACAGATCATTTTTTTAAATGGTGGGATAAAATTGTTGAAGTGAACGCCGCCCGCAATTCAGAAGTATTAACTTTTACAACAGAGTTCGGGCCTCCACCTTACCTTCCAACTATCCCTTTTACAAACGAGCCCGTAGCCAATCTTTTTGAGTTGAACTGCTACATGAAGAAGCTATTGGAACAAAGGTATATACGTTACCGTTAGGATGTCATACTTTCTCCAGGCGAAACATCTTCGGGGATTTTCCTGCTTTTTTCTTAAATAGTTTAGAAAAATAAAATAATGAATCGAAGCCGGTCTGGTCTGCAATTTCACCAATAGACAACGTGGTGGATTTTAACAAAAAACTGGCCTTATTTAACCGAAGGTTGAGATGATATTGATTGGGTGATTCACCTGTAGCGCTCTTAAAAGCTTTTCTAAAAGATGAGTAGCCCATAGGTAGTTCTTTTGCTATCGATTCCATATCCACCGGCTTTTCCAGCGATTCCTGCATTAAAAATTTGGCTTTATTTATTAGTCTACCCGTGGGATCCCGTGCTTCTTCTTTGTGCATAGATGCAGCATTAGCCATTCCAAGAATTTGCAAAGTTATTCCCGCGATCACCTGGTGGTAGCCATAGGAAGATGCCTGAACATTTTCAATAATGCTATGGAAAAGATGTAACAGGTCATAATGCAAGCCCACATTTATGAAAGGTTTATTTACGGGAAAGAAGCCTTTTTTCATCAACTGGTTTGGATAGTCCCCGTTAAAGCCCACCCAGTATTCTTCCCACCCTGAATTTGAATCGGGCTTATACCGGTGCCAGACGCCAGGGTAAAGTAAAAAGCACATCCCTTCCTTTACGGTTGTCAATTCGGTAAATGCTGATTGAAAAATTCCCTGGCCTTTGGAAATAAAAATTAAATAATATCCATTTAGAATTCGCCCGTTATTCCAGTTAAACGAATGGGTTTTGGGATGCTCTTCGTTATTGGGATAGTCTTGATTAGCAATGATTCTGCTGTGGCCCACTGTATTTACGTAGAGGCCCCATTTCTCTTCTGTCTCACTTTTATGAAGATATTTATGGTAATTAATCATAGGGAACAAGCAGTCTTAAACAGGAGGGCAAATCTAAGAAATATATCAAAAAGTACAAAAGAGAATTATTTTATCCATTTTTATCCCCTTCCTTAGTTACTACTTTTGATAATAGTTGCTAAACATAAAATTGTAGTATATGAGGTCTGAACTTGCTTCCGAACAAATAAATTTTTATCTAGAGAATGGCTACATAGTCATTGAAGATTTTCTAAACGCACAAGAGCTTGGGCATTGGAGAGAAAGTGTAACAGAAGCTTTAAATGAAAGGAATGGCCAAAAGATGCCTGGCAAATCCATTAAAGTCGGAGAAGATGACGGCATCAATAAAGAAGCCGACTATTTTAAAAATGTATTTGACCAGTTATTAAATCTTTGGCAAACCAATGATAAGGTAAAGGAGATAATGTTAGATGAAAGGATTGGTCGGATGGCAGCTGAATTGTCCGGCGCTGATGGCATCAGAATCTGGCATGACCAGGCATTGATAAAACGCCCATGGGCTAATCCTACTTCATGGCATTTAGATACACCTTTTTGGTCCTTTTCTGATCGCAAAGCTTTATCAATTTGGGTAGCTCTCGATGATGTCACTTTGGAAAACGGTTGCATGTTTTTTATTCCCGGATCTTATAAAGAAACCACTTTCGAATCTCCCCAGATAGGTAAAAATATAGGCGATATATTTAATGCTTATCCCCAGTTTATGCATTCTAAATCAGTACCTGCTGTCATGAAAGCGGGCAGCTGTTCCTTTCATAATGGATTAACGATTCATGGTGCCCATGCAAATATGACCCCTGGCTTCCGGAGAGCGATGACTTGTGCGTATATGCCTGACGGTAGTGTTTTTAATGGCCAGCCAAATATTCTACCTGATAGTTACTTACATCAATTAAAAGTTGGCGACTTGCTGAATAACGACGATCAGAATCCCCTGATTTATAAGAAAAATAATTCAAGCCAGGATTAACTAAAAAGCAATGTTCAAAGTAGGTATAACTAAAGATTTTCTCACCCCCGATGGTAAGCTCACTTACGATGATATAGGATTGGATGTACTGGACAATGCGGAAGGATTGCAGTATGAGTTTCTGAGCGATCACCATTCTCCGGTAACGCCAGATATGTTGATTGGATATGATGCTATCATATCGTTAGCCCCATCGTATAATGCTGATAGTTTTAAAGGGGTGCATAACCTTAAGGCGATTTCCCGTTTTGGTGTTGGCTACGATATGATTGACCTTAAGGCCTGTAGTGATGCTAATGTAATGGTGACCATTACAAGAGGAGCGGTTAATCATTCAGTAGCTGAAGCGACTGTCGCCTGGATGCTGGCACTTTCTCACCGGGTATTTGAAAAAGATAAACTGGTAAGAAATGGTAATTGGTCTCAACGTAGTAATTACATGGGCACAGAACTACGAGGACGGACCCTGGGGATAGTTGGCGTTGGTGGTATTGGAGGCAAGTTGGTACAAATGGTAAAGGCTTTTGATATGAAGCCACCCATTGCTTTCGATCCATACATTGATAAATCCAGGGCTAATGCGTTGGGTTTCGAATTGGTAGATCTTTCTACCCTGATGGCGCAATCAGATTTCATCTCTATTAATTGTCCACTTACTGATGAAACCCGTAACCTGATCAGTGATCGCGAATTATCATTGGTTAAGAAAGAAGCCTTCATTATAAATACTGCAAGAGGAGGAATTATTAATGAAGCTGCTTTAATAAAAATATTGCAGGCAAAATCAATAGCGGGATATGCAACTGATGTTTTTGCAAATGAACCACCTGCTGATGACGAACCTTTATATAAACTAAGCAATGTTATTTTAGCTCCGCATTGTATAGCATGGACGCATGATCTCTTCCGTGAGATTGGAAGAAAGGTCTGTTCCCAGGTAGTGGAAATAGCAAGCGGTAAGATTCCAGAGGATGTAGTCAATAGAGACGTACTCTCCAAACGGAATTCATAAATGTGACGCCAGGGGCAAACAGTTTTTAAAAAAATAAAAATTTCTTATTTATGAACCAGGATACCATGACAAAAGCGCCGGCAATTTCACGCTACAATCAATTTATTGATGGCTCATTTACGGCTGATGATAGTAGCAGCGACTACATCGATGTGTTCAATCCCTGCACAGAAGAATTAATTGCAAAGGTAGCAAGAGGTACTCAGCAAGATGCAGATAGGGCAATTGCTGCAGCAAAAAAAGCGCAGCATGAATGGAGCAAGAGAACATCAGTAGACCGCGCATCTTTCCTTAAAAAAATGGCGAACGTAATCAGGGATAACCGGGTTTTCCTTGCGGATACCCTGGCGAAAGAACAAGCAAAAGTCCGATCACTTGCGCAAGTTGAAATTGATGTAACTGCAGAATACTATGATTACTATGCCGGTCTCGCCAGGTCTTATGAAGGGGAGATCATACCAAGTGACCGGCCGGGCGAGCAGATATTCATTCATAAATTTCCCATAGGCGTGGTCGTTGGTATTTGTCCGTGGAATTTTCCATTTTTTGTAATGGCACGAAAAGTAGCTCCTTCATTACTAACGGGTAATACCGCTGTAATCAAAGTAAGCGAAGAAACGCCGTTAACGTGCATGGAATTTGCCCGGTTAATTGAAGAAGTGAATTTGCCAAAGGGCGTTCTCAATGTAGTATGTGGATATGGTGATGAAATTGGCGAAGCGCTTACTAACAATAAAGATGTTGGCATTATCAGTTTAACAGGAAGCGTTCAGTCAGGGGAAAAAGTGATGGCAGCTGCCGCTAAAAACATTACAAAAGTCTCTCTCGAACTGGGTGGCAAAGCCCCTGCAATCGTCTGCAAGGATGCAGACCTTGATTTAGCAGTGAAAGCAATTGTTGCTTCAAGAGTTATTTATAGCGGACAAGTATGCAACTGTGCTGAAAAGGTGTATGTGGTAGAAGGCGTTTATGATGAATTTATTTCAAAGCTGGTTATTGCAATGGAAGCCGTTAAAGTGGGCAGTGCATGCGACGATGAAGGAATTGATATGAGCTCCCAGATTAACAAAGTCCAGTTGGATAAAATAGATAAGATGGTTAAAAAAGCTGTGTCCGACGGCGGTAATGTGTTAGTGGGTGGCAAACGTCATGCTAAGTTTTCAAAAGGATATTATTATGAACCCACGGTAATTGTTGATATTGATCAGGACTTTGAGATAATGCAGAAGGAAACATTTGGCCCCGTGTTGCCGGTAATGAAAGTAAAAGATTTTAATGAGGCATTGGAACTGGCTAATGATAGCATGTACGGTCTTACATCTTCAGTATATACCAATGATCTAAATACAATGTTGCGGGCTACAAAAGAGCTGAAGTTTGGGGAAACATATTTCAACAGGGAAAATTTTGAAGCCATTCAGGGTTTTCATGCAGGCTGGCGGAAATCAGGGATCGGTGGTGCTGATGGAAAGCATGGCCTCGAAGAGTACCTGCAAACGAGAACTGTATATATTCAACAAACCTGACCAGGTAATTTTTTCTAATTGCAATTTAATTAGTTATTTCTGTTTATTATTGAGAATTATTCTTTTTACGAAAGCTTTCATAAAAATGTTCATTCGATGACGTGAACATTTACAAACTTCTATCCCAATGATATTTGCATTCAATCGCATAAAGCATTTTTTAATAACTACAGGCTGGGTATGCCTGCTTATCGTGCAATTACCTCTTAAAGCCGAAGTAAGCGATACGATCCTGAAAACCGAGACAAATGTAGTGGCAGAGATGACTTTTGTTGCGAAAAATAATTATACCGATCCATTCAACCAGGTAACACTGGATGTATTAATCACAGATCCAAAAGGAAATACGCTTAGCGTACCGGCATTTTGGGATGGAGATAATAAGTGGAAGGCACGGTATAGTTCACCTGTACCGGGAATTCACCGTTTTCGCAGCACATGTTCTGATGCGAAAGATAAAGGACTTCATAATATTTCAGGAGAAATAGAAGTCAAACCTTATAAGGGTGAAAATATACTTTTAAAACATGGAGCGCTAAAAGTATCTAACGATAAACGTCATCTTACGTATAAAGATGGCACTCCTTTTTTCTGGTTAGGCGATACCTGGTGGATGGGACTAACGGAAAGGCTTACATGGCCAGCAGATTTCAAAGAGCTTGCTGCTGACAGGCGTAAAAAAGGATTTGATGTTATACAAATTGTTGCAGGTCTATATCCCGACATGCCGCCCTTTGATGAAAGGGGAAAAAACGAGGCAGGATTTCCATGGGAAAAGGATTACTCAGCAATAAGGCCTGGATACTTCGACGCCGCTGACAAAAAGATTATGTATCTCGTAGAGCAGGGCTTTGTTCCTGCCATAGTAGGCGCATGGGGTTATCATTTGCCATGGCTGGGAGAGAAAAAAATGAAACAACACTGGCGGTATCTTATCGCTCGTTGGGGTGCATTACCCGTAGTGTGGATTGCTGCCGGTGAAACCACGATGCCTTTTTATCTTTCGACAACTACAGACGCAGATGAAGAGCGTCAGAAAAAGGAATGGACTGAAGTCATTAGTTATATGCGGGCAACTGATCCATTTCACCGGCTTATTACAACTCATCCCAGCAGAACGGCACGCGCTTCAGTAACTGATCCCACTATTCTCGATTTCGATATGCATCAGAGTGGCCATGGTTCTCCCCCGGCTGACCAGGCAGCCTTAGCGCTTGAAGGTTGGCGCGATCACCCGGTAATGCCTGTGATAAGTGGTGAATCCCGGTACGAGGCTTTGGCCATCCCTGACCCGCTACCTGCTTCAGCAGCAAGGCAGGCATTTTGGGCACACACTATAAATTCAGGTTTTGCCGGTCATACATATGGAGCCAACGGTATATGGCAGGTGAACGGTCGGGAGCATCCTTACGGCAAGTCTCCCGGTGGTAATAACTGGGGCATCACTCCGTGGAATGAGGCCATGCGATTGCCGGGTTCGGCACAACTTAGTGCAGCAAAGCATTTGATAGAAGGACTACCAGATTGGAACAGGCTGGAACCTATGCCTGAATCGGTGACCAGTGATTCAGCCAGGGTGGCGCCGCTTTGTGCGGGTGTCGGAAAACAACTTCGTGTTGTTTATATGCTTGCTCCCGGAAAGGTTGATATTAATTCACTAATGCCAGGCGGTAGTTATACTGCAAATTGGTTCGATCCCGTTAGCGGCGAAAAAATGCAAAATTTTATTCTTGTAGCAGACAGTGTTGGCAAGGCCAATGCAATGTCTCCAGGCGGGGACCAGGATTGGGTACTAACACTGGTGAAAAAATTATAAACGATTTGAACAATATATTGGCAACACTAATCAATGTATCGCTAAAAGGTAAACTTTCTTAAGAACAGATGAATGGGAAAAAAATTTAATGATAAAGTTGTTTGGATCAGTGGTGCGGCGCAGGGTATTGGGCGGGGTATTGCGGAGTATTTTGCAGATGAAAGCGCAGCCGTAGTTATTGCAGATGTTAAGCAAGATGCGGGTGAAGACCTGGTAGCAATGATCCGAAGCCGGGACGGCAAAGCTGTGTTTTCGTTATGTGATGTGAATGATGAAGGTTCAATAAAAAAATCTATATCAGATGCATATGCATCATTTGGCCGTCTCGATATCCTTGTAAATAATGCGGGAGTTAATATTATAAAGTGCCTGCATGAATATAGCAGCGCTGAATGGGATTGGCAGATGGGAATAAATGTAAAAGCCATTTTTCTAAGTTTCAAATATGCATATCCATACTTAAGAAAACAGGACTGTAGTTATATTGTAAATCTTGCTTCAGTCAGTAGCTTCGTTGCCCAGGCAAAAACGCCCGGCTATATTGCTTCCAAAGGTGCTGTGCTAATGCTCACAAAATCTATAGCCGTCGATTATGCCGCGGAAGGAATACGCTGCAATGCAGTTTGTCCGGGCATTACAGACACGCCGCTGTTACGGGAGCATATGGGTACGGAAGAACTTTTGACTCAACGATTAAAAAGAGTTCCATCAGGAAAAATCCTTTCGCCATCAGATATTGCCAAAACGGTTGGTTACCTGAGTTGCGAAGATTCTGTTGGAGTAACGGGTACGAGTATACTAATTGACGGAGGTTACCTGGCAACTGCTGAGTGGGAAGGAGGGATATCAAAATGAAAAAATTAAAATTTGCCTGTGCGGATTATACTTTTCCGCTTTTGCCACACGACAAGGTACTTAGCGTTATCGCTCTTCTGGATTGTGAAGGCGTTGATATCGGTTTATTTAGCCGTCGTTCACATTTAACTCCTGAAACTGAATTTCAGCAGCCTGCCAATCGTGCAAAATTGCTTAGGAAAAAACTCGAAGATCGCGGGTTGGTTGCTACAGATGTCTATTTGCAACTTGATACAGACTTTTTTCCTCACGCAATTAATCATCCTGAAAAAAGCCGCAGGCAATTAGCCCGTGATGGTTTTTTTAAACTGGTTGAATACGCCAACGAATTAGGCGCCGACCATATAACATGTCTTCCCGGGATGATATTCCCCGGCGAAGAAAGAAAGGCGTCTGTTCAACGGTGTTATGAAGAGTTAAGCTGGCGACTGGAAACCGTTGCTTCATCGGGATTGGTTTTCGCAATTGAAGTTCATATAGGCTGTCCGTTCATTAACCCGGTGGACACTTTAGTCTTAGTTGAATCAGTCCCGGGCTTAACATTGACGCTCGATTATACCCATTATATCTATGAAGGCTACACGCAAAGTGATGTAGATCCTTTTTTAAAAAATGCCAGTCATTTCCATGCCAGGGGCGGGAAGGAGCACCAGTTGCAAACTACTATGGCGGACAACATTATTGATTACAGTGCAATTATAAAAAAGCTAAAAAGTACCAATTATGGCGGTTGGATTGGTCTTGAATACATCTGGACTGAATGGGAAAAATGCAACGAGGCAGACAACATATCGGAAACTATTCTTCTAAGAAATATTATAAAAGAGGCTTATGAAAATTAATGTGCTAATTGAAATGGATAAATTAAAGATGAAACCCAGGCTATGAAAACAGGAGCCCTGAAAATACTGAGGGGAAAATTAGCCCGTAAAGAAGATGTATTTGGATTATGGGTTACCCTGGAATCTGCGAGCATCACTGAGATGGCTGTAGCGTTAGGAATGGATTGGGTAATTGTTGATGCTGAGCACGGGCATCTTGATTTCGCGGATATTCTTGCGCACATTCGCGCCGGTGTTCGCAGTAATACAGTAATTCTTGTGCGGATAGCCGAATTGCAGGAAGGCCTTATAAAACGCTTGTTAGACATGGGCGCAGATGGAATAGTAATTCCACATATTGAATCGGCAGCAGAATTGGAACGAGCTATTTCTTGCTCGAAATATCCGCCTGAAGGCATACGCGGAATAGGAGCGGAAAGAGCTACCGGCTGGGGAGATTGTATCGTTCAACATTTGCAGGAAGCAAATGAAAATGTTCTTGTTATTCCCATAATAGAATCAATGACTGGCGGAGATAATATTGAAAAGATGCTTAATGTTCCCGGTGCAGAAATTTTCTTTTTCGGCCCCGCAGATTACTGCGCTTCGGCAGGTTATGCAGGAGAATGGGACAATGCAATTGTGAAAGATCATATCAGTCATGTAAAAGATTTGGTCATTACATCAGGCAAGAATTGTGGTATTCTTACAAAAGGCGCGACAGATATAGAGAGGAGAAAAAAAGAAGGATTTAGAATGCTGGCTTTAGGTTTTGATACCGGAATACTTTTAAATGGCTTGAAACAGGCATTGGCTGAAACAGGTCGGCATCGGTCAGTTACTCCTGATTTATCACCGGGCATTAGTAGTGATAAAAATTTGCCGGTTACTTCTAATGCAGGTATTAAACCTGATCGTCTGGAAAAAATATTTAAACAAGGTGAAGGCGATTCGATAGAACTGGCACCGGGTATTATTTGTGAAGCCCTGGTGGGGAAGCACACTGAGGCTGTAAATTTATTTACTGCGATAGTAACTTTTGAGCCCGGTGACGTTTTATTACCTGCACATACGCACCCGCATTCCGAATCCATAACCTTATTAAGTGGCTTCGCACGGGTGCAGGTTGAGGATCGTTATTACAATCTTGCACCGTTGGATAATATCACTGTCCCCCGCAATTGTGTGCATTGTGTGCAGAATATTTCACTAAATGAGGCTGCAGTCTTTCACATTGCTATGCCTGTTTCCACGCCACAACGGGAACTGGTTGAAAATTTTAGAAGCGCTGTGAATTATGTACCGGATGATTTTAACGGGCATAAGGGACCTGAACGGGTTACAAGGTGTAAGACGGCATACCATTATGCTGCAGGTGATAACACGGAATTCATCGATTTTTTCAATGATACGCTGATGCCCGGAATAGGCATGAGTGGTGGTTATGGGCTATTTTATCCGGGAGGTAGGCTACCCGCTCATTTGCATGATTTCGATGAGTCTATTTGTATTATCCGCGGAGAAGCAACCTGTTTTGTGGAAGGTCGTCAATACACAATGGCTGATTATGCAACTGCCATTCAGCCAAGGGGACGCATACATTATTTTATCAATAATTCTCCTGGAAAAATGGCGATGATTTGGGTATACGCCGGGCCCAGGCCCGAAAGGATTGAGGTAGAAGATCGGTATGCTATTATAGGATTAGTTTAAATAGATGCAACCTGATAATTGGCTGTTTAGCTGATGTGATTGCTTTTTCGTCTTAAGAAAAATATGGACTAACAGATACGGTTAACCTAAAATTTATTTACGTATTTCAGCCTGATAAAAAACACAACTATTCATGAAGATCCTGTGCTGTCTTTTTCTTTATTATTTCATTTTCATTGTTGATTCTTCAGCGCAGGTTAAAGAACCTTATCAACTAATTCACGGAGGAAGCCGGTCCGAGCCATCGGTAAAAGAATCGCCTGATCCATTAATAACCTACCGATGGGACAATCCAAAAGCTTCCGACTCCCTGGAAATATATATGCTGCAACCAAAGAAAATGACGGGCTTTCCAAATAGTTCATTCAATCAAGATAAAAATAATATAACTGTTTCAGGAGAGGGATGTGTAATGTTTGATTTTGGAGAAGAAAATGCAGCCTGGTTTGAATTTGAATCCGATGATCTTACCGGCAACGTGGAGGCAAGCATCAGTGAATATAATGAGCCCGCAATTGTTAACACGGGGGCGCAACACAGGATCAAAACGATGGTGCCAGTAAAATATGGCAATACTTATCGTCTTGAATTAAATGATGCCTTATATGAAGGAGTTCGGTTTGCGTGGATACATGTAAATAACTTTTCTAAACCATGGCATATTAAAAACGTTCGTTTGGTTTGCCAGGTTCGCCCCACCAATTATACAGGAAGTTTTTTTTGTAATGATCCTCAACTGACACGCATTTGGTACACGGGTGCTTATGTTGTTAAGCTAAATATCTTACAGGATTATTTCGGTGCTATTTTAATGGAAAGGAGCGACCGTCATTCATGGACCGGAGATGCTTATCCTGCGCAGGCAGCGGCCCTGGCTGCGTTTGGCAATTATGATGTTATCAAAAAAAATATTGCCTATACTTCCAGCCAGGATAATGGTATTGCAGCGTATTCAATGTATTGGGTTCTGAGCCTGGTGGATTATTTTAATTATACAGGAGACACGGCTTTTTTTAAAGAATATGCCGCTAATGCCGATAGAAGACTGGAGAAAGCATATAACGAATTCGATCATTTGCCACCACTCAATTTTATGGGTTGGGATGAACGACTTGGAGCCGGTTTTGAAAATCCTCAAACACCCGAATGCCAGTATACTTACAGGATGCTTTGCATCAATGCATGGAAACAATTTGCCAAAGCAGCATCTTCGGTAAATAATACGGCTCTTGCATTGAAATACCAGCGTTTTGCTGTTGCTAAAACCAGGTCTATTCTTGCCGATAAAAATGTAATGCGCAAGTTTGGAATTCATGCTACGTCAGAAGCGATTAACGCCGGGTTGGCCGATGACCAGGAAATTAAAAAATTGTCTATTGTGCTATTCGCTGACCGGCTAAACAGGCTCTCCTATTCGCCCTTTAACCAATACTTTATTATACAGGCGATGGCCTTGGCTAAACAATATGATGCCGCCCTGGCTACCATAAAAGATTTGTGGGGCGGCCAGGTACAATATGGAGGCACCACTTTCTTTGAAGTATTCAGGCCATCGTGGAATTCAATATTAAACACAAATGATGCCCCTCCTAATAATCAATGTGGATATACCAGTTTGGCGCATCCGTGGAGCGCCGGTGTTACCCGGTGGCTTTCTGAAAATGTGTTAGGCATTAAACCTGTTGAGCCGGGTTTTAAAAGCTTTACTATCATTCCATATCTTAATGGAAAACTAACGCATGTGAAAGGTGGGATGCCTTCACCATTTGGAATTATTAATGCCGGGTTTGATACAGAAAAAGGCAATGGCATTTTTAGTGTTCCCGTCGGGACTACCGCAAAAAAAGTAGGGCTTCCGAAAACCGGTAAAAGAATAAGTAAGGTGATAATAAATGGCCGGTTGCTTTGGGACAATTCCTTTCATCGTGTAGCCGGCATAGAGAGTATAGAAGAAGACAGTAACTATTTATATCTTATTAATGTAAAGCCTGGTAATTATACGCTGCAAATAACTTATACCGGTACTAATAAATCTTCTCCAATAGCAGTGCAAAAATTTAATTATTTAATTTCTTCTTCTTCCATAAAGCAGGACAGCATTACATCAGGAAACTGGCGAAATAAATATGGTAAAGAAGGGTATTTACTGTTTGGCTATTCAAATAATGCCATCGTAAGAAAATTACCCGCATACGTTGATTCGGTAAAGCTTAAATTAAATGGTGTGGTAGTTTGGGATTCTCTTAACGTAGGCTCACGGGCTCTTCTTACACCGGGTAAATCAACAAGATTAGCAGCAGCTATTATCACCAAAGATCCCCAGGCGACGCTGCAAACGATGACAATAGATGTAGATCTGAAGCAAGATCATCCTTACAGGTTGTCCATGTATTTCCTGGATTTTGATAAGCAAGACCGGAGAAGCGAGATAGAGATATTTGATCTTAAGACCTTAAATATAATTGCGCCCGTTCAAATGATCAGGAATTATGAGAATGGGAAGTATATAAGTTTTTCGTTTGATAAATCAGTAAGAATAAGAATAAATCATGTTCGTGGGAAGAATGCCGCGGTAAGTGGGATTTTTTTTGATAATATTAGTTCATTAAAATAATAGTGAAGATTTTAATTCAATTATTCAAAATCGTTTATTCCTGACTCATTTGGAAAAAGATTGCAACTTAAAAAAGTTTTGCAGGTCAGTTCAGGACAGTTATCAAAAAGTTACCCGGTAAATTGTGAAGTATGCAATAGCAATATTTTTAATCACTGCGATATCGCTTTAATAAACATTGCGCGGCGATAACATTGTATTACGATTAAGCTTGAATCAACTTTTCACTTTTTCCAAGTTTCATTGATCTTTTATTCATTTTTAATGCAGTTGTATAATGAGATTACTTGTGTCGCCCGCAACTTATTGAAATTATTTTAAAAAGAAATTTTATATGATAAAAAATAAAAACATCGTAACAGCCTGCTTGTTTTTTGCGGGAATGTATATGGGCAGTCCAATAGGTGCGCAAACACTTTCATACATTGATGGCAGGCCGGCAGCCAAAACCAGGATCGAATGCAAAGATTTTGGTATCGTATTGAGGTATGGTGATGGACCCGACAGTTGCGATGTTTACGGAGCAAGAGAGGCTAACGTAAATAAAGTAGGTGATACCTATTATTTATTTTATGATGGTGCAGGCAAAGACGGATGGAGGTCTTGCCTGGCTGAAAGCAAGGACTTAAAACACTGGGGAAAAAAAGGCGCGATTTTAAACCTCGGTGAACCCGGTTCTAACGATGCTAAAAGTGCATCTTCTCCCTGGATGATTAAAGAGGGAAATACCTGGCATATGTTTTATTTGGGTACTCCACATACATCACCCGCTCCCGATAGAATTCCTGCTTTTCCTTACCTAACGATGAAGGCTAAGTCTAATTCCATTGAAGGCCCCTGGGTAAAACAATATGATGTAACGCCTTTCTCAACCAAAGAGCATTCATTTTATTCTGTGACGGCAAGCCCCGGGTTTATTGTTAAGTATAAAGACGAATATTTACAATTCTTCAGTGGTGCTTCACAGGATGAATCAGGCACTAAGCGGACACTTGGTATTGCCAACACAAAAGATTTGGATGGTGAATGGACAGTCAATGCGAAGCCAATTTTTCCACCAACGGAACAGGTAGAAAATTCTTCTGTTTATTATGATGAAAAAAGTAAAACATGGTATCTTTTTACCAACCACATAGGAATAGATAGTCACAAAGCAGAGTACACAGATGCCATTTGGGTATATTGGTCAAAAAATATTTATAACTGGGATGCTTCAAATAAAGCCATCGTTTTAGACAGCACCAATTGTACATGGTCAAAAGGTGCTATAGGTATGCCTTCTGTTATAAAAGTAGGAGATAAACTGGCTATGTTATATGACGCTTTTGAGGGATACAACACGTATCACATGAAACGAAACATTGGCCTGGCATGGATTCCCCTACCAATAAAAACACCAGGCAAAAATATTACTAAATAGATGCGTCATACTTTCTTATAACACTGGAATTATAATTATTGAAATAAATGAATAAGGCAATATTATTTTTTATAACGGTTCTTTTGTATTGCCAGGTTTTTGCACAAAAACTTGAAGTGGTAAATCTTCAATGTGAATATCATTCAAATCCATTAGGTATAGAAAATCCCCGGCCTCAATTATGCTGGCAATTAAGTGCTTCGCAAAGAAATGTAATGCAAACCGGTTACAGGATTTTAGTTTCAGACAATCCTGGTTTGCTCGATAAAAACATGGGGAATACCTGGGATTCAAAAAAGGTAAGTTCGGATCAATCATTACAAATTGCTTATTCAGGTCAAAGGCTTTTGCCGGGCAAAGATTATTACTGGAAGGTTATGGTTTGGGATAATCAAAATAATTCGGCATGGAGTAAACCCGCGAAATGGCAAATGGGCTTGCCTGATAAAAAAAGCTGGACGGGCGCCCAATGGATTGCTTATGAAAAGCTGCCCGATTCGCTTCGCATTGTACCCGGAATACATGGCGCCGGAGACCCGAAGTTGGGGCCGGGAAAAGATATTCTGCCACTGTTTCGTAAAGAGTTTGTGATCAAAAAAACAATAACGAAAGCAACAGCATTTATCGCGGGTTTAGGCCATTTTGATATGAGCCTTAATGGTAAAAAAGTGGGCGATCATTTTCTTGATGCAGGCTGGACGCAATACGATAAAAATGCATTATACGTGACATTTGATATTACCGGTGATCTTAAAAAAGGTAAAAATGTTTTGGGTGTGATGGTCGGTAATGGTTTCTACTATATACCCCGTGAGCGTTATCGAAAAATTACTGTTGCTTATGGCTATCCCAAAATGATCTGCCGCGTCGCAATAGAATATGCTGATGGTTCTTTGGAAAATATTATCAGTGACAGATCATGGAAAACTACGCCGGGCCCAATTACTTTTTCAAGCATTTACGGCGGCGAAGATTACAATGCTACGCTTGAACACAGCGGGTGGAATATGCCTTCTTTTAATGATCGATCATGGAAAGCCGCTATAATAGTTGATGGGCCTTCCTTAAAATCTCAAACTGCAACACCGCTTAAGATATTAGATTCTTTCTCAGTCAAAAAAATAACACAACCGAAACCCGGCATTTGGGTTTATGATTTTGGCCAAAATGCTTCCGGCATATTTAAGGTATCTGTAAAAGGTGCAAAGGGCGATAAGATAACGCTAAGACCTGCGGAGCTGCTTACTGATGATGGATTGATTACACAAGAGGCAGTCGGCAGCCCGGTATACTTTACCTATACTTTAAAAGGAACCGGTGAGGAAGAGTGGCAGCCTCAGTTTACCTATTACGGCTTTCGATACATACAGGTTGAAGGCGGCGTGCCGGATGGCAATGCCAATCCTGGGAGCTTACCTGTTATTTCTGAAATAAAAAGTTTGCATACCCGCAATTGCGCTAAAAGAATTGGTGATTTTTCATGTTCTAATGACTTGTTCAATCGTACCTACACATTAATAGATTGGGCCATCAAGAGTAATATGGCAAGTGTATTTACTGACTGTCCGCATCGCGAAAAATTAGGATGGCTGGAAGAAGCGCACCTTGTAGGCGCTTCCATAAGATATAATTATGATATCGCAAGCCTTTGCAAAAAAGTGGTAGATGATATGATAGATGCTCAAACAGAGGATGGCCTCGTTCCCGACATCGCTCCTGAATTTGTGCATTTTGATGGCGGTTTCAGGGATTCGCCCGAATGGGGAAGCAATAGTATTATACTTCCGTGGTACATATACGAGTGGTATGGCGATACACAGGTTTTGTCAAAAGCCTATCCAATGATGCAACGATACATTAAGTATTTGCAAAAAAAATCATCCAACTATATCCTGTCATTTGGCTTAGGCGATTGGTTCGATATAGGTCCTAAAAATCCGGGAGAATCTCAACTGACTCCAAAGGGCGTAACTGCTACAGCTATGTTTTATTACGATCTGAGTATTTTAACTAAAGTAGCTACCCTGCTCGGCAAAAGACAGGATGCAAAAAACTATGAAGCAATTGCAGGAAAAGTGAAAGCCGCATATAACAGTGAATTTTTTAATGCAGATACAAAACAATATGCAACAGGAAGCCAGACAGCAAACGCCATGTCGGTGTATATGAATTTGGTAGAACCCCGTTATAAAGATGCTGTGGTTGAAAACATAGTAACTAATATTCATGCCCGAAATAATAGCCTTACCGCCGGAGATATTGGCTACCGCTACCTGCTTCGTGTGCTGGATAATAACGATCGTTCTGATGTAATATATCAGATGAACAGCCGTTCTGATGTGCCCGGTTATGGTTACCAACTTGCTCACGGCGCTACGGCCCTCACCGAATCATGGCAGGCATATCGTTTTGTCTCCAATAATCATTTTATGTTGGGACACCTGATGGAATGGTTTTACAGTGGATTAGGCGGTATAAGGCCGTCAAAAAATTCTGTCGCTTTTAAAAAGATTGATATACGGCCGGAGCCGGTTGGAGATGTAACGTCGGCCTCTGCAAATTATTTATCGCCGTATGGTAAAATATCCAGCGCCTGGAAAAAGAATAATAAAAGTTTTGAATTGAATGTTGAGATACCGGCAAATTCAACAGCAACGATTTATTTGCCGGCAAAGGACGATGATACAATTACGGAAAGCGGGCAGCCTGTTAACAATTCACCGGGTATACAATTTTTGAGGCATGAACAAGGAAAAGCTTTGATAGCAGTAGGTTCGGGGTATTATGTTTTTAAAGTGAAACACGCCGGTAATTAGAATTTAATGGAATCTAAAAGGATTTAAAAAAGCAAATACAATCATTTACAGAAAATTAAATGAAGCTTAAACAAAAGGAAAATAATTAAAATAATATGATTCTATATAAAAAAAAGATACTTCTATTGATGGTTATTTTTTTACTGAGTACCGTATGCTTTTACGGCTTTAGAAAGAAAATCATAAATGAAAAAAATGATGACTCATCTGAAATTTCGCAAATAGAGAAAGGCTTTTTAAATCCGCCACCCTCAGCGCTGCCCGGCGTTTACTGGTATTTTATGGATGGAAATTTATCGAAGCAGGGAATGACTGAAGATTTAGAATCCATGAAAAAAGCAGGTATTGGCAATGTTGTATTTCTTGAGGTAAATGTTGGCGTTCCGCAAGGCAAAGTTGATTTTCTGTCGGAGGAATGGTATGACTTATTTAAGCATGCAATAGATGAATGTAAAAGATTAGGTATAAGCATGACATTAGGAATAGGGCCTGGCTGGACAGGAAGCGGCGGTCCGTGGGTACTGCCCGCAGAGTCTATGCAACACCTGGTATCATCAAGTGTACAAGTATCTGGATCTGATAATGGTCAACTAAAGCTTCCGGTACCACTTCCAAAAAAACCATATTTCGGCGAAGGATCTTTCAGCCCTGGTTTAAAAAAACAATGGGAAGATTTTTATAATGATGTCGCCGTCCTTGCTTTTCCAACACCGGCTGTAAATAAAAAGATTGACGATATTGACGAGAAGGCGCTGTATTACAGGGCTCCTTATTCTTCGGCTCCTAACGTAAAACCCTTTTTACCCGACGTAGCGAATGTTACCGCAGTGCCGGCAAATGCTGCCATTCCCAAAAGCGGGATACTTGATCTCACTGACAAGCTTCAGCCAGACGGCACGTTGAATTGGAAAACCCCTGAAGGAAACTGGACTATTATGCGGTTTGGCGTGCGCAATAACGGCGCCGTTACAAGACCCGCTCCTGTACAGGGTTTAGGCTTTGAGGCAGATAAGTTTGATACTGTCGCTTTAAATAAACATTTGGATAAGTATGTTGGAAAGATCATCGATAAGATTGGTGCCAACGATACAAGTTCCCGCGGTGGCTTGAAATTTTTACACATGGATAGCTGGGAAATGGGCTCTCAAAACTGGACATCCCTTTTCCGCCAGGAGTTTATTAAAAGGCGCGGCTACGATCCATTACCATTCTATCCTGTATACGCCGGGAACATAATAGAGAGCAAAGAAATCAGTGAACGGTTTTTATGGGACTTACGCCAAACAAGCCAGGAACTGGTATTGGACTATCATGCGGGACAAGTGAAAAAATACAGTCATCGTAATGATTTAGGATTATCGATCGAACCTTATGACATGAACCCAACTGCCGATCTTGAACTTGGTGCTATAGCGGATATCCCTATGTGTGAGTTTTGGAGCAAAGGTTTCGGATTCAGTACTGCATTCAGTTGCCTGGAAGCTACTTCAATTGCGCACATTGTAGGTGAGCCTGTTGTTCAGGCTGAAGCTTTTACAGCCGAGTCAACTGAAGCATGGAAACAATACCCGGGATCGATGAAAGACCAGGGAGACTGGGCTTTCGCTATGGGCATCAATCGTTTCTTCTATCACACTTTTGAACACAAACCATTCAATGATTCACTGATGCCCGGCATGACCATGGGCCCTTATGGAGTTCATTGGGATAGAAAACAAACGTGGTGGCCGATGGTTGCGGGTTATCATCAATATATTTCCAGGTGCCAGTTTGTTTTACAACAAGGCAAGTCAGTTGCTGACATCCTGTATTTAACTCCCGAGGGAGCGCCAATGATTTTTACACCACCTCCTTCAGCCTTGACAGGTAATGATACTATCCCGGATAGACGGGGTTATAACTTCGATGGATGCTCGCCGGGCCAGTTATACCAGGCAAGTGTAAAAGATGGCCATGTTGTTTTCCCCGGGGGCGCCACTTACAGGCTTCTTGTATTGCCATATTTTAAAACAATGACGCCGGCTCTATTAAAAAAAATACAGTCATTAATAAATGATGGCGCCACAGTAGTCGGCGCTCCTCCTATACAATCTCCGGGCTTATCCGACTTTCCTCAATGCGACCAGGAAGTTCAATCTATAGCAAGATCAGTATGGGGTAATGCAAAATCACCTGCTACACAAACTTCACACACTTACGGCAAAGGAAAGGTTGTATGGGGCGGCAACATTGGTGTTAAGAAGGGTAACATTATATACCCTGATTATGACCTTACCGCTAAAATAATAAAGGAGATGGGCGTACCGCAAGACTTTGAGTCTGCAGGACCTATTCGCTATACGCATAGAACTACTGATGATTGGGATATTTATTTTGTAAGTAACCGCACAGGAAACGCGGTAAACGCAACTTGTAATTTTAGAACAAAAAAAGGAGCGCCGGAACTTTGGGATCCGCTAACGGGAAAGACAAGACGATTGCCTGAATTTTCCGTCAATGACGAAATAACCACTCTTCCGCTGCAATTTGATTCTTATCAAAGTTTCTTTATTGTTTTTGCAAAAGACAAGTCCGAAGGTCCTTTAGAAAAAATGAATTTTCCTTCTAAAAAAGAAGTCGTAACGTTAGGTGGCCCCTGGTCTGTTTCTTTTGATCCAAAATGGGGAGGGCCTTCAAAAATAACTTTTGATCATCTTGCGGATTGGACAACCCGCCCGGAAAAAGGAATTAAATACTATTCCGGTATAGCAGTTTACAGTAAAAATTTCGATATGCCTCTATCGAAAACCTCTCCTGAAAACGAGCATATCTATCTCGACCTTGGCAGAGTTAAAAACCTTGCCTGCGTTACGCTTAACGGGCAAGATCTTGGAGTTTTGTGGACCGCCCCATGGCAAGTAGATATAACAGGAATAATAAAACAAAAAGGAAATCATGTAGAAATAGAAGTTGCAAACCTTTGGCCCAACAGGCTGATAGGAGACCAGCAATTCCCGGATGATGGCGTTAAAGATGGTAAATGGCCGGAATGGCTTTTAAAAAATCAAGCACGTACAAGTGGCAGGTACACTTTTACCAATTTTAATCCCTATAAAAAAGATTCGCCTTTATTTAAATCCGGGCTTATTGGTCCGGTCACGATTCAGCAGTCGGAATTCTAATTGGCGCTTTTATGATAAAATATTTTATCAAATTCAAATTAATTAACGAACATGAAAGTAGTTCATACTTTAAAGGCTGGGCTGTTTGGAATAGGCCTGGATGCCTATTGGGAGCAATTTGAAGGACTAAAGGAAAAATTAGAATCTTATGTTGAGATTGTTTCCAATAAAATAAAGAGTTACGAAGTTGAAGTCTTTAATATCGGTTTGATAGATAATGCTGAAAAAGCAATGGAAGCGGGCCATGACTTTAGGCAGGCGGATGTTGATATTATCTTCCTGTATGTGACTACTTACGCTCTGTCATCAACCGTTTTGCCGGTAGTACAAAGAGCAAAGGTCCCTGTTATTATTTTAAATCTTTCACCGGGCGCCGCGATTGATTATGCAAATTTCAATAGCATGGATGATCGTACTAAAATGACCGGTAAATGGTTGTCATACTGTTCCGCATGCCCTGTACCGGAGATTGCAAACGTTTTTAAGAGAGCCGGTATCCAGTTTCACCAGGTGACGGGTATGCTTGATAGTGATGATCAATGTTGGAGTGAAATAGGTGAATGGGTTGAAGCTGCTAAAGTAGCCAATACTATGTCTCACAACAGGCTTGGTGCGATGGGTCATTACTATTCCGGCATGCTGGACATATATACCGATCTTACAAAACAGGTAGCCACTTTCGGTGGACATATTGAGATAATTGAAGTGGATGAATTATCGGGGTTGCGTAAAGAAATAAGCCCGGAGCAAATTGATGAAAGAGTAAAATACTTTAATGAAATATTTGAAGTTCAGTCTGATTGCTCCTTAGAGGAGTTGCAGCGTGCAGCAAGAACATCTGTTGCCTTAGATCAGTTAGTAGAAACTTACAACCTGGGATCCGTTGCTTACTATTATAAAGGAACCGGCAATGCAGATAATGAAGATACAATGAGTTCGATCATTCTTGGCAACTCGTTATTGACTGCAAGAGGTATTCCTATGGCAGGTGAATATGAAATAAAGAATGCGCAGGCGATGAAGATAATGGACAGTTTTGGTGCCGGCGGTTCTTTCACGGAATATTATGCGGTAGATTTTAATGATGATGTGATATTGATGGGGCACGATGGCCCGGGCCATATAAAAATTGCTGAAGGTAAAACAAAGGTTCGCCCGCTTACTGTTTATCATGGCAAAGTAGGAAAGGGTTTGTCTGTGGAGATGGTTGTAAAGCACGGACCGGTAACACTTTTATCCGTCGTGGAATCATCGGATGATAAATTAATGTTGTTGGTTGCTGAGGGTGACTCTGTTAAGGGGCCAGTATTAGAAATTGGCAATACCAACAGTCGTTATAGGTTCAGCATCGGCGCTAGGAAGTTTTTAAATGAATGGAACAGCTATGGTCCTGCACATCATTGTGCTGTAGGGGTAGGGCACATTGCATCTAAATTGGATAAGCTTGCATTGCTGTTGGAGATAAAAATTATTAAAGTTTGTTGAATAATATTTTTATGGTGATAAATATTTTGAGGAATGTGTTTTCATAAAATATTCCAGGCATAAAATTAAAATAAGCACTTAAATACTGGGTCGCCCTGGTTTAAACTTTAATTAAGTGCTGGAAATTTTTACAATCAGGTCAATGCAGGATAATAATAAAATTTTTGGGATGTATTTTCGTGACATCGCTGTTACTATTTTTATTTTTTAAAAGTTTATATGAGAAAGTTGCTTGGTATAGTCATCCTCCAAATTATTGTAGTTGTTGGTTATTCCCAAATTAAGGTGGACCAGTTATTATGTGAGAACCGTATCAATCCAATAGGATTGGACAACGCATTGCCCCACTTTACGTGGACGCTAATTTCAAAAAAACGAAACGCAATGCAGGCAGCTTATGAAATTCGCGTGAGCAACGCCAGCAAGGACTTGAAATGGAATAGTGGTAAAATTCAATCTGCCCGGTCGGTTCATGTAAGTTATGGAGGCGCTTCGCTTGAATCGGATATCAAATATTTTTGGCAGGTAAA
>JBKJRY010000066.1:0-7976 GCA_046593045.1 Chitinophagaceae bacterium
CCTCTTATTTTTATAGTAGTAGCTGCACCAGGCTGGCCACTGTTATTAGTAATTTCTAAACCAGGAACTTTACCTTGTAAAAGTTGATCGGGCGATGCTATTACCCCCTGATTAAAATCTTTAGCTTTAATCGTAGAAACCGCACCGGTCAAGTCCTTCTTCTTAACTGAACCATATCCTACAATTACGACACTTTCCAACGACTGAGAGGAACCCTCAAGAGTTACTGAAACCTCAGAACTTGAAGTAATATCAACTCTTTGGTTTTCCAAGCCTACATAGCTTATAAGAAGTTGTTTAGCACTAGCTGGAACATTGATGGAAAATGTTCCATCTTTTCCTGTTCTCACACCTGTTTTTTGTCCTGCGACAATTATTGATGCATCAACTAAGGGAGCCCCATCTTTAGCAGTTACCGTTCCGGTAATTGTTCGTTGCTGTGCTATTGTTTGAAAAAAACAAAAACACATTAAAACCATACTGAGCAATAGTTTTTGTCGCATAAGCTTTCGTAAATTTTAAAAAGTGTAAATAATGTAATGTGTAATTTACACACAATTGTTAAATAAATACCAATTATCAAAAAAATATTACCTAAAGATTTTATCTGTTTTAGATAAAAATATGAAGGCTGTATGTAACTTTCTGGTAAGAATAGCAATCGATTTAATTTACTGATATTTAATGCGGATGCCGTGTAAATCCTACAATAAGAGATTTTATTTTTATAAAATGCTGCTTCATATTTATAAAATAATGTTTCAGGATAGTATATCGACTAGAAAAAAAGGTTTTTATAAATTACTAATCCACCGTATCCCAGGCATAATAACGCTGAAATAATTATTAACGTTGCCTGGAGATTTTGTGCCTTCATAATTTTTTTTTGAAAATGGAATACTAAATAGGCCTGCTGCAGTAAGCATTCCGCCAATTGAACCAAGGCCAAATATTACCAGGTAAAACAATCCATTCAGTGGCTCTTTAATCTGTACCATCACCATTATAATTAAAGCCCCGCTACCCGCCAGGCCATGTATGAGTCCAACTCCATACGCTAATGAATGCGGATGACTATGTTTGGCGATATTTCCGACATGAACGTGCAGATGCTCATGATGCTTTTCTCCGTGCTCATGGGGATGTGCATGTATCACAATTTTTTTTAAAGGGAATAATTGCTTAAGGCGATAAGCACCTAATATAATAAGCATTAATCCAACAAGCGCTTCGAGGTGATGAAAATATTGTTCTGAGATGTTTATCCTGAAAATTAGTACGAGGATGCCAATCAATAAAATGGTAGAAGTGTGCCCGAGTCCCCAGTAGATTCCATCTTTTAGTGAAAGTCTGATGTTGCGCACATAGCAAGATCGTTCACGGTTCCATTCACTGCCAGTTCGCCAATATTGCCGCCAGGAAAAAATACAGGAGAGATTACAAAACTGTCGGAACTGAAAGCCATTTTCCCATTCATTGAGAAAATAGCACCATCATGTTTCTCATCTAAGTACGGATTACTTAAAATATTAAAAACGCCGCTGCTAAGTAATTGATTGGTTAGTGTACCACCGCTGCCATGCCCTAATGTGATGATATCAAATTCAAGCTTAGGCATCGGGCATTGCAATTCCATTTTCTATCTTTTGAATTTTGAATAATTCCTATTACAAATAAAACTACACTTCATAAAACATTTTCTCATCTTTTCTTCTTCGCCATATTTTCCTCCGTTCAAAAAAAAGATCCTTCTCACCAATTAAGTTTCCTTCATCACCGGTATCAATTTTATATACAAAACAATGTCGCTTCCAATCATAACCCCAGTCTTCGTCAAAAAAGTTTTTGTGTATTTTTTCTAATTCTTCGTCGCGATATTTTTGCAAGGGTTTGTAGCTTTCATCTCTCTTACGCTTGAATTGTTTAGCTTTCAATAATTGCGGGAAATAAGGAAGTTTCGTAATTTCCTCTGCTGTTATTTTAATTTTATCTCGAAAAGCATCGCCGGTTTCTTCAAAGCAATCATCAATCAATTTTACTTCCAAAGCAATACCCGTTCCCCATGGAAGGCATTGCTCCGTAAACAATGTTGCCCTTTCTGTGCCAATTCTTTTATGCAGCAAATAAGTCCAATACTCCGAACCATACAGTCCCATATTTCTTGTATGCGGGTTTAGCACAATTCCTTTGGTTGCAATCACTTTATCTGCAGCTAACGCCAATGAAACTCCTCCTGCGCCAGCATTTCCCTGCAAGGCACTTATCACATAATGTGTTTCTGTGCAAATAATTTCTTTAATCAGATCATCAATTGCACTGATATTTTCCCATGAAGTATGCGCAGGATTTTCGGATGCCTCAATGAAGTTCAAATGAATACCATTACTCCATGTATCCCTTCCGCCCATCAACACTATAACTTTTATATCACGTTGCCTGGCTTCAATAAATGCATCTTTTAAACGAATGCATAGTTCCGTACTCATAGCACCATTGTAAAAATCAAAATGGAGGTAGCCGACAGTGTTATATTCTTCGTACCATATTTCACGAAAGGTTTTTGATGAGAGATTGCCTTCGAAAATATTTATGGGGAAAGCAGGAATGTCATTAATTTTTTTACCAAGAACAATGGCAGCAGGAAGTTTGATTGTAGCTTCCTCCTTTGTCTTTAAACATTGAATCCAAAGGGATGCATCGCACGTTGCGACACAAATAGCATTATCCCGTTGCGCTAAAATTTCACCTGCTGTTCCTTTTAATATTTGTTCTTCCACCGCGCCATAGCAATAATATTCTTCGCCTAAAATGCAACACAGTGCACCGGGATAACTATCGGCTGCGTTTATTTTTTTTATTATTGATGTTACATTTTCGCTCCATGAAAATTTAAATTCGCTGGCATCAGTTGACCTGTTCCATTTGCCTCTTTTCTCCTTAATAATTTCTTCGTTCTTCTTTGAAGTAAAAGTTTTTTCTCCAAAAAGACCAACCGCTTTTAGCAATGCTTTTATAGCGACTTGTGTAACTTCATGACGGTATAAAAAAGATTTAGAAACATTCCGCATAGCGAAAGTTTCATAAGCCCAAACAGGACCGGCATCCATTTTTTCTGCAGCTTGTAAAATCGTTACCCCCCATTCTTTTTCATTGTTGAGAATTGCCCAATCCAAAGAACTTGATCCACGATCTCCAACAATACCAGGGTGCACAATGAGGCATGTATAATTTTTCCAGATAATTTCGGGAATAACTTTTTTTAAATAAGGTGCTACGATTAAGTCTGGCTTGAATTCATTTACTGCATCTATCATTTTTTCTGATGTTGATGCTGTAAGCAATTTCACCTGGTGATTCAACCTGTCCAACTCAACCCAGGCACGCTGGCTGAGGCCGTTGAATGATGTTATAATGAATAGTATTTTCGTGAAATAAAATTTAAGATTTGAGATTTAAGATTTAGGATTTCGTTCTTTGATAGTTCGGATTGAAGATGAAAAAATAGACACTAATTCATTTGCCTCTTTAATATGAAAAGGTAAATCCACTTTACGACAATTAATTTCTAATTCGTTTATAAACTCTAACCAGAACAAACTTTCATCTGCTTCTTCATCGACCACCTTTAGCTTGTTCAGGAAGTCTGCGCTTGATTTTCCTCTACAGGCGGCTCTATAATTTGCAGCTACAGAAGATGATGATTTTAATAACTGGTAAGAAACTATATCAACTGCTTTGCTTGATTCAAGCGTATTTACAAACTTAAAAACGTTTATCGCAAATGATCTAGTCCTGCTTTTCAATTCCTCTTTAGTCATAATTGTTAGGTTACTTTAATAAAAATCATCGGCTATAAAATCCTAAATCTGAAAGCCTCATTCCTAAATCTTAAAAACTCGCTTCCTCTTCAAACACTCCTGAATAATGATAGTAAGCCGCACACGCTCCTTCGCTGGAAACCATGGGCGCTCCTATGGGATTTGCGGGTTTACATTTTTTACCGAAGTGCTGGCATTCGAAAGGTTTTTTAATTCCTTTCATAATGTCGCCGGCAATACATTCAGGATTCTCCGGCGCTTCTGCAATATTTACATTGAACTTTTTTTCTGCATCAAAATCACTTAACGAACTTTTTACTTTATAGCCGCTCATAGGAATTACCTCCATGCCCCGCCACAGCCGGTCAGTAACTTCAAACACTTCGTAAATCATTTCCTGTGCTTTTACATTTCCTTCCTCGCTAACAATTCTTGAATATTGATTTTCAACTTTTGCTTCCCCTTTTTCCAATTGCCGCACTGTCATCAATATTCCCTGCAACAAATCAACAGGCTCAAAACCCGTTACGACAATTGGCACTTTATATTTTTCAACCAGAGGATAATATTCATAAATACCCATGATCGCACATACATGTCCCGCAGCAAGAAAGCCATTTACGGTGCAAAGTTCATCGTTCATTATTTCTTCAATGGCAGGCGGCACGAGCACATGCGAAGCAAGAATAGAATAATTTTTCAACCCCATACGATGTGACTGGATAACTGATAATGCATTCGCCGGTGCGGTGGTTTCAAAGCCCACTGCAAAGAATACAACTTCTTTGTCCGGATTCTCTTTTGCAAGTTTTACAGCTTCCAGCGGTGAATATAAAATGCGTACATCTGCGCCACCGGCCTTTGCCTCCAGCAGGCTTTTTTTAGAGCCGGGGACGCGCAACATATCGCCGAAAGAGCATAGCACCACGTCTTTTTCTTCTGCCAGGTAAACTGCTTTATCAATGAGGTTTAAGGGCGTTACACACACAGGACAGCCAGGCCCATGCACCATCTTTACGTGCGGCGGCAGAAGATCCAGTATGCCGTTCTTTACCAAGCTATGCGTTTGCCCTCCACAGACTTCCATCAGCGTCCAAGGTTTTGTCACAGTCTTTTTTATCTCTCTTAAATATTACTCAACCAAATCTGCATCCCTGTATTCTGATAAATATTTCATAGCAATAAATTAAATAAATGTTTTTAATCATTGAGCCAATCGACGCGAAGGTTTTCATATCATTTCATTTTCAACAATCCTCTCCACGATATGCTTTTTCTCATAATTTCTATTCACTTCATCAATTTTATTATCATGGTAAACCATTTGTCCAAACGAGATATTTTCATCGTTAGGTGATAGTTCAACGTGAAAAAATAGCTCATATTTATCTGACAAATAATGCTGCAATAAATCAACCAGCAAGCTGTTTAAAAATACGCCGCCGCTACATGCAATTTTATTTGATTTGATATTCTTTGCAACCATATCAACAAGATCCATTAATGAATAATGAAACTTAGCAGCTATGAATTGTATTGGCTTTTTTTTCTGAATATCATCTGCAATTTGCCGGATCATTGAAGCAGTTGGAATATGATGATAATCCATGTCCTCTTTAAAATAGCTTTGCTTCATATCCAAACCATTTTCATCAAAATACAACTGAGCCTGCTCCTGCAATAGCATAGCAGCTTCACCTTCATAACTTTGTTTATCGCAAATACCTAACAGCGAAGCAGCCGCATCAAAAATTCTTCCGAGGGAAGAACACAAAAGCATGCGACCAGGAGCAGCGGAATTTTCCTTCAACATTTTGTTGTATAAATTCCATTCGATTTCTGCGAATTTATTTTTTAGAAAATCATCTTGTATTCCTGCGCCTGAACAAATTGACAATGCAGATATACGCGGCTCACGGGACATCTTATCACCCAGTATAAAAGGGAAATAATCGAAATGGCTGTAGCGCATTATGCTGTTGTTTTCATAACTAAAAAATTCTCCACCCCAAATATTTCCATCATCTCCAAGGCCTGTTCCATCCCATATTACACCGAGTATTGGCTCTTGTCGTGACTTGTTAAATTGTTGATGAGTTCTATCTTCAATCAATTTATTTTCTGCAAGCACTGCTGCAAAGTGTGCCTTATGATGTTGTATTTCTTTTGCTATAATTTTTAATTCCCCTGCCAGGTTTTTTGCAAATGAATTAGAGAAATACAGTGGATGCTTATCAGTAAGAATCACACCAGGTCTCTTTTTAAACAAGCCAAAAAAATGTTGAAAAGTTTTAGAATAAGCTTGCTATGCTTCATAACTTTCAGTACTTCCTAAATACTGGCTGACAAACGTATTACCGTTATTTACAAAAGTGAAAGTGCTCTTTAGCAAAGCGCCCGCAGCTAAAATTGCTTCATCGCTGTTGCAATCATAATTAAAAAAAGAAGGCGCCATTCCCCTTGACCTGCGAATGATAATTTTTTGTTTTGAGAGGCCTGTAAATTGAATCACCGAATCGTCCTGAGGAACTATAATTTCCCGGTTATTAGTTACAATAAAATCTGCGATAGCTGGCAGTAATCTCAACGCTTCTTCATCCGAAGAAATTATTGAAGCATCACTAATATTAGCGCTAGTAGTAATTAAAGGTTTACCGAATTTTTGAAGAATCAATTGAAATAAAGGTGTGTAAGGAAGCATAACACCGAGCCTGGAAAGACCAGGCGCGATTTCTTTTTGACATAAATACTTTTTACTTGCTGCGTTAAATTTTATTAAAACTATTGGCGCGGCAACATCATTCAAAGCTTCCTCCTCACAAGTCGCCAGGTCAGCCATTTCTTTTATTACCTCAATGTTTGGAAACATCAATGCAAATGGTTTTGACGGGCGATGTTTTCTAGCTCTTAAAGTTTTTATTGATTCTCTATTCCCTGCATCAGCCAATAATAAATAGCCGCCAATTCCCTTTACGGCCAAAATTTTTCCTTCATTTAATTTTTGGTATATGCCGTCAATTATAGTTTCACAATTACCAAATACCTTATTGCCTGAAGCATCATACATTTCCATGGCAACTCCACATGCCTCGCAGGAATTAGTTTGTGAATAATGCCGCCTGTTGCCCGGGCTGCTATATTCATCACTGCAATGAGCACACATTTCAAAACTATGCATAGCCGTTTTTTTCCTGTCGTAGGGTAAATCATTAATAATGGAATACCGGGGACCGCATTGTGTGCAGGTAATAAAAGGATATTGATAACGACGATTATTAATATCGAGTAATTCAGATTTGCAAATATCACACATAGCATAGTCAGGAGTCATCATAAGTTCGCCGCCGGTGCCTGAAATGCTTTCAATAATACTAAAAGATATAAATTGCGGCGGCTCTACTTTAACTATGGAGTGCCTGGTAATTTTTGATAAAGGAGGTGCATGATTAATGAGGAATTCATAAAATTCTCCAGCAATATTTTCATCAGCATTTATTTCAATGTGAACACCATCCGTTGTATTATTCACCCAACCATATAAACCAAAATCATTGGCCAGCTTATAAACAAAGGGCCTGAAACCAACGCCCTGAACTAAGCCCTCAATATGAATATGGCAGGTGTTTAATGACATCAGCGGCGATAATTAATTGTTAGGTTCCGTAATCCCGGCTTACTATATTTAATACACTTGAAAATCTTTAGGATAATATTTTAAGCCATAATTTCATCAATACCCCAATGTTTATCATCAGCTTAAATAGTAGCAAATAAAGTTACCAATAATCTTACGTAATCCAATTGATGAATGCATTCTAACAGAACAACAATTGCATCCGGTCCTTTCTTAAACAGAATCAATTCTTAAAGTTGATTTATTTATCTGTGAACCGCTAGCTTATCAAATTCTTTTTTACCCTTTGCGGTAAAATAAGGATACAATAAATTCCATAAAAATTTTCTAAAAATTTGTTCCTGTATTGGTTTGCTTCGAAGTATTTGTTGTGGAATTCGGTAATTGATACATAACAACAGGGAATTTTGACAAACCCTGAAATAGGTTGACTAAAAATTAAACATTTTTAGCAATACTATGGCTTACATTAAAAAGGCAGACCGCCGAAAAAATCAGTATCAAAAAGTTAGTTTTGACTTTAA
>JBKJRY010000096.1:0-2749 GCA_046593045.1 Chitinophagaceae bacterium
AAACCAGGATAATGGGAAAGGGTAAATTATATTTATTGCTTACACCTGCAAGAAAAGCAACTCCAAATAATAGAATGGTTACCAAAACGACATAGTTCATATTTGTGGGGTATTACATGGGGTGAATGATTTTTGTCCTTTTGTTTCTATCCGTCATTCTCAATGAGCGCTGCTAAAGATACGTGTACGCTATAATATTAAACCTGTTTCTACACTAAAAAAGCGTTTGGATATCAGGTTTGCACAATAAAGTTATTTTCATAAGAGGGTTTTGATGTGGTAATTTTATAAATATTATTTAAAAGCAGGTTGAAATTAAAATTTTAGTATTATGAAACAAGGATTATTAATAGATATGGATGGCGTTATTTATGGAGGTGATGAAATGATAGATGGCGCTGATACATTTATTGCTTACTTATTAAAGAACGATATCCCTTTTTTATTTATGACCAACAACAGCCAGCGCAGTAAGCTGGAAGTAGTACGTAAATTAAAAAAACTGGGAATCGCAGTAACTGAAGATCATGTGTACACCAGCGCGATGGCCACCAGCCAGTTCCTGGCAGACCAGGCGCCAAAGGGAACAGTATACGTGTTGGGCGAGGGTGGCTTACTAACAAGCTTACACGAAAATGGTCTGAGCCTTGTAGAAACAGAACCTGACTTCGTAGTACTTGGCGAAGGAAGAAATTTTACTTTGGAAAGCGTGCAGAAAGCCGTAGACATGATTCTTGGCGGAGCAAAATTTATAACTACCAACAGGGATCCTTCTCCAAAGAAACCGGGATGGAACAACCTGGGCATAGCAGCTACCACTGCAATGATAGAAGAAGCTACTGGCATAAAAGCTTTTACTATCGGCAAGCCCAGCCCGGTAATGTTGCGCTCTGCACGCAAAACTATCAACCTGGAAACTGCTGAGACTACCGTAATTGGTGATACCATGGACACCGATATACAAGGCGGTGTACAGTTGGGCTACAAGACCATTCTTGTATTGTCCGGCATTACCAAAAAGGAAGAATTAAACAATTATGCTTTTAAGCCGGATATGATTGTAGGCTCCGTTAAGGATATAAAGTTTCCATTGAAGTGGTGGAAGAAATAAGCTTAATAAATTTCCTTTTCTTTTCGCCGGCAAAGGTTTAGACATAGCAGTATTATCGGCAATATGTTGCACTTCCCAAACTGTTTCAGCCTTTCTATTTCCTCAAGATCATAAAATTATTTGATTGATCAGGTTACTTTAATGTAAAAACCACTGAGCGATATTTGTATGTAAGCAAGCAACAGCTGATATAGATTATCATTAGCGTTGCGTTATAAATCGAACAGTGTCATTTGGTTATTATTCTGTTCTTTGAAATATTGTAATTGAGTCTCCTGAATCAGTTGATTTATGGGCATTTATTCAAATAGAGAGATGCTTAAAATCTGTAAAATTTCGTAAAGGATTTGCGTGAGCATAATTTTCTTTTTTTCATCAGATGTTGGTGTTCACCAAATAGACCGAAGCCCACCACCGCCGTTGTTCGGTGTTCGTGCGGATGGTTTTGCAGCCATAGCAATCACCAACAACCAGCAGAGAGTTGGAAACTAAATATAAGCCACACCATGATTACTTTAAATTACTTTAGCAAAAAATAAATTGTTCCATTATCACCAATTATCACTCACAATATTTCACGGCAACAAACATTGGATAGTATAAGGTAATGTGCTATGGGTTCAAACTGATGTTGGTGATGCCGGGCTTCAAAATCATCAGCACGAACACCAGACATCGGCGGCTTCTTTTAGTATTTGTAAATGTTCTTGATTTTGAAAGTGGAAAACCAACGTAGGTAAAAGCCCTTGGATGATTTATTTAAGGGCGGAATGGAGTAGTAGAGCAATTGACGCAACAACAATTGAAAAAAGCGAATTTGAGCGCCTTGATAATCAACAATATTTTCTTGGGTGGAAAAAAAGAGGTGCTTATATTTATGTGTTGGCGGTAATGTGGCAGCCCGTTTAAACTACTAGGAGTTCCAGACATTAGTTTGATAACAACATTTCATTTTAGGAAAGGCTGGAAGAAAAAATTGCCCCAATTAAGGACTAACCTTTAGTCTTCTCTATCATATGATTAATTACATGACTGTGCTGTTGCTGAGGGCTAAACATAATAATTTCCGCATCTTTATTGACTTTAACATTATGTCCGGGCGGCCAATAAAAAAGGTCGTTCCCATTGACAACTTCTTCAAGCCCTTCAGCATCGGTTGAAGTGAGTTGACCACTCAGTAGGTAGCCCCAATGTGGACATTGACATAGGTTTCCTTCAAGTCCCATAAAAAGTGGAGTTGTATCAACTCCTGCAGAGAGACTGAAGTACTCGCCACTTATCTTGCCTAAACCCGTAGCATCCCCAAAATCAGTTCTTTGACGAATGACGGCACCTGGTATTTCTAATTTAACTGGAATATTTTCCTTTGCAATTTTCATCTTTACTCCTTTATTTTAATAAAATGAACCATATCATTTTACTGTCTATATTTCAATAGAAAGCTCAGAAGGTAACACTAATAATCTAAAGACAAGAATATAAATTAGTAAATCTTAAACACTTTATTTTACTTATGCTATAACAATACTTCGGTAAGTTTTAGAATGTGGAAAAGTGGAAAACTAAGTTAGGATAAAAATAAAAAAGGCATTAGAAATTTGTATGCTAAACCCAAATTCTAATGCCTTCAACAAGATC
>JBKJRY010000111.1:0-21660 GCA_046593045.1 Chitinophagaceae bacterium
TTCCCCAAAAAAACTTCTATCAAAATTGATATACAAGAAACTAACCCTTACCTTATCGAACAATTAAATCAACCAAAATTAATAGCCGCTTAAACCGAACTCAGGTTAGTAATCATACTCTCTTCTTGCAGCGTTCCATCTTATTCCTATTCCAAAAAGACTAGCATTGCTTAGTCCTGTATATTTCCTGTAAAGGTAAGAACCTTCGAAGTAAAGATTTTCTCTTAGCTCGTATGAAAGTACAAGGGAGGCGTTTAATACTTTTACTTTATTTCCACTCCCTACTGCAAAGCCGTAATCTTTAGTGCGGGTGGAATATGATTCAAATGGATCGCTTCCAAAATTTTCGCCTGTAGAATCAAGACCCTGGAAATAGTAAATAGCACGTGCGTTTATATACCATTTTGGCGCGGGCTGGTATTTCAGTACACCAATGAATTCCTGGAAATTGGCCCCCAGCGGATGCGCAAGGGGTTGATTGTAATGCGTATAATTTGCTACGAGATCATTGTGAGAATATGTAAAAGGCCGTACACGATTTGTTTCAAATTGCAGGTCAAGGTTTTTCAAATTGAAAGCGTCCACATATTTTCCTCCAAGTTGATACCCAAATTTATTGGCCCAATATCCATTATTATTTTTCACTTCTTTTAAAATAAATTCATCAAGCAATAACTGACCATAAAACTGGAAATGATGTGCAACATTTGCTTTAAAGTCGATACCGGCAACAGCATTGTCAGGGCTACCAACAGTGCCTTCAATATGCCTGAGAAAAATAATAGGATTTAGGTATTCAAAATCAAAACGGTTTTCCCTGCCGAAGATTACGCCTTCGAATAAACCTATATTCAGCCACTTTGTAACGTTCATGCTTAAATGATGCATAGCTGCATATTTCCGGTTTAAAAGACTATCACCGTTCTTAATAAACTGGGGCATAAGTTCCATAAAGATGTTCTCGTAATTGAATTTCCAGATTTTTGTATTCAGCTTAAGAAATAAATAGCTATCTCCAAAGTCACTTAAAAAGAGACTACGGTAGCCATTTCCAATAAAATTTTTATCATAGCCGAATTGTACATCAATATATTTTGTTGCATTGAATGTCATGTATCCTCTCGCATCAAAATAATCAAAAGCAGTTACTTTAAAATCTTTATAAAATCCTACTCCGGGCACTGCACGATATTGGGTTACCCTATTTTGAAAAAATTTCGGACCGCGTTCCTGGTTATCAGTAATAGTTGTTGAAAATCCTATTTTATTAGCAATCATGCCGCGGGCAGTAATACCTCGCTTATTGTAAAAAGCAGTTTCATCATTAGATGATTCGTTACTAAGCTGAACTGCCAAAACAGGATTTACGGCAAGAAAGAAGTCCTTTACATTTACTTCAATGAGATTTGGCTTTGTAACATAAAAAGCTTTTAATATCGGTTGCTTACTCAAAAAGCTTTCCTTCTGATCAGTCACCCATTCGGAATTGTTCATCAATATGCTATGAATATTATATTCATCAATTTTGCTGAAGTTAACACCTGCCCATTTGCTTTTTATTTCGTCTCCGGTAAGAGAGTTAGAATATCCCAGGCTGGAGCTGTCAAAAAATTCAGCTTCATTTACTATCGCTTTCCTGCTGTATGGCTTTATCGTTGAGTGATTGAGATCAGTGAAATTACCTTGTTTGATTTCCAGCCTGTCAATAAATTGGTATTCCTTTGCACCTTCCGGGAGGTAGGTAGTTTGCGCCGGGGAAATGTAGGGACAAATAACTACAAGCAGTGTGGCAAGGCGTTTTAAAATTTGCATTGGGTTTTGGGTCTTTATTAATTAATTTCAAGATATGCAAAATTATCTTTTAAAAGAGATTTCAATAGTCAACGAAGGTAAAATAGAAGAAAAAGATATTTACCTTAAAAATGGCCGTATTGAAAGGATTGGAAATAGCATCCAGGTAAAAGAAAAAGTTATCGAAATCAGTGGTGAAGAAAAATACCTATTCCCTGGCGTTATAGATGACCAGGTCCATTTTCGGGAGCCCGGCCTTACACATAAAGCTACAATATACACGGAGAGTAAAGCGGCGGTTACGGGAGGTGTTACTTCGTTTATGGAAATGCCCAATACAATTCCAAACGCACTCACTGAAAAGCTGCTTGAAGAAAAATATGCGATCGCCAATAATACTTCTTTGGCAAATTATTCATTTTACATGGGCACAAGCAATGATAATGCTGATGAAGTTTTAAAAATGAACAGGAGAAAAAGAGAAGTGTGCGGGGTTAAAATATTTATGGGATCAAGTACAGGAAACATGCTTGTTGACAATGAAAATGCCCTGAATAAAATTTTCAGAGAAAGTGAATTATTAATTGCCACGCATTGTGAAGATGAAAAAATAATTAAGGATAATTATAATAAAATCAAAAACGAAAAGCAGGTTCTCTCTGCGTCAGACCATCCTATTATACGGGATGAAAATGCTTGTTATCAATCGTCGTTACTTGCTGTTTCTTTAGCAAAAAAATATAACAGCCGACTGCATGTTTTACACATTTCTACGGAGAAGGAATTAAAATTATTTACAAATGAAATTCCATTGAAGGAGAAAAAAATAACTGCTGAAGTTTGTGTACATCATCTACATTTCACGGCAGATGATTATGAGAAACTTGGTTACCTGGTCAAGTGTAATCCTGCAATAAAAGATTCAAAAAATAAACAAGCACTGTGGGAAGCATTGCTTGATAACCGGCTTGATGTAATTGCCACTGATCATGCTCCACATACCTTAGAAGAAAAGCAACCTCCCTATGAGAAGGCACATTCGGGTTTGCCACTTGTACAACATTCCCTGCTATTAATGCTTTCTTACTTTAAAGAAGGAAAAATTTCGCTGGAGAAAATTGCTGAGAAAATGAGTCACGCAGTAGCTGATTGTTTCAAAGTTGAAAACCGTGGATACATAAGAGAAGGATATTTTGCTGATGTAGTAGTAGCAGATCTTAATGAAAAGACTATCGTTAACAAAGAAGATATTTTATATAAATGTGGATGGAGCCCTATGGAGGGTAATACTCTCCAGGCTATGATTTCATATACTTTTGTAAATGGAAATTGTGTGTATGCAAATAGTGAAAATTATGGAAATGCACTTTGGGATGAATCTCTTAAGGGACAAAGACTTTTGTTCAGTATATAAATTATTCAGGGAAGAGAAACTTTAAACAGGCATGGAAACAGATATAACTACGTTGAAAGATCTTTCGGTTTTTGAACAAGAAGAAGAATTCTCAATTTTTCATAAATTAAATTTTACCAGGACTGTAGGGGGCCGAGAGAAATTGAAAAGTATTTTCAATAAATCTTCTTTAGATATTACGTCTATCCAAAATGTACAAAAAACTTTACAGTTACTGATTAAGAAAGAAGATACATGGCCACTTGCTATTAGTAATGGATCTGTATTGATGATACATAAGTTTTATGAAAGCACGATTGATCAGATTCCGGATAGGCCTACTATTTCATCAGCGTATCTTTATAAAATATTTCATGCACCTGATTATTCGCTTGTAAAATATTCAACAGGGCATGCTTTTGATTTTCTAAAAGGGATGCAGAAAATTCTTGACAATTTTTTAAATATAGAAGCTCCGCATAATTTAATGATCGTTTTAGAGAAAGTGAAGATTCGGATGGACAAGCAACAGCTTAATCAAATTTTATCTAAAAAGAAATACACCGATCTTTTAATGCCTGAGATGTTAGGCTTTGCAAATTTTATAAGATATCATTATAAGCAAAATATTCTAGAGATCATAGAACTCTATTTCCAACTGGATGCATGGTATGGAATGGCAATGGCTGTGAAAGAATATAACCTGGCGTTTCCTGAATTTCATGATGCCGAAGAACCGCAATTAAAAGCCGAAGATTTATATCATATTTTATTACCCTCTCCTGTAGCTTATCATGTTGAATTAAATCAAAAGAACAATTTTATTTTTTTAACCGGTGCTAATATGGCTGGCAAAAGCACTTTTATTAAAGCCGTAGGAACTGCGGTCTATCTGGCTCACCTGGGTATGGGTGTTCCGGCAAAGTCAATGCAGCTTTCCAAATTCGACGGACTTTTGAGCAATATAAATGTTGAGGATAATATTTCGAAGGGAGAAAGTTATTTCTATAATGAAGTGCAAAGAATAAAGAACACAATACTAAAAATCAATAATGGCAAAAAATGGCTTATCCTGATTGATGAAATATTTAAGGGAACAAATATAAAGGATGCCATGAAATGCAGTACAGTAGTAATTGAAGGCCTTATTAAAATCAAGAGTTCATTATTTATATTATCTACTCATTTGTATGAAATAGGTGAAGAATTAAAAAATTATCCCAATATTGATTTTAAATATTTTGAAACCAACATTATTGATGATCAACTAATATTTAACTACAATCTCAAAGATGGGATCAGTAATGACAGGCTGGGGTATTTAATTTTAAAAAGGGAAAAAGTTATTGAGTTACTTGAAAAATTATAATTTTTTTACTTTATTTCAATAAATTCTACTTTCTTCCTCATTATTATTAATGTATAATTTTTTGGCTAATTTCAATTCTTATGTTAGTCAAAACTTTTGGAAGCGCTGTTTATGGGGTTGAGGCTATTACTATTACTGTCGAGGTAAATGTGAGCAGCGGAAAATTTACTTCTATTGTCGGACTTGCAGATAATGCGGTTAAGGAAAGCCTTGAGCGTATGGAGAGTGCCATAAAGGCAAATGGATATCATTTCCCGAGAATAAAAGTTGTAGTGAATCTCGCCCCTGCTGATATCAAAAAAAGCGGCACAGCCTTCGATCTTCCTATAGCCATGGGCACACTGGGCGCAAGCGAACAATTAGAAAATCCTGAAAAACTTACCGAGTATGTGATTATGGGCGAGCTTAGTTTAGACGGCACCGTTAGACCTATAAAGGGAGCGCTACCCATTGCGATACAGGCACGTAAAGAACATTTCAAAGGCCTTATTCTTCCAAAAGAAAATGCCAGGGAAGCTGCGATGGTTAATAACCTGAATGTGTATGGCGTAGGGCATATTAATGATGTAATTGATTTCTTTATTGATGAAAATTCTATTAAGCCAACTGTTGTAAATACAAGAGAAGAATTTGCAAACGCACAAAGTGATTTTGAAATTGATTTCTGCGATGTAAAAGGACAGGAAAATATTAAGAGAGCATTAGAGATCGCCGCCGCGGGTGGACACAATGCAATATTAATCGGTCCCCCAGGAGCAGGAAAAACTATGTTGGCAAAGCGTTTGCCAACCATATTACCTCCTCTCACATTGCAGGAAGCATTGGAGACAACCAAGATACACAGTGTTGCGGGCAAGCTTCCTGAAAATGCGACTCTTATTTCAAAAAGACCTTTTCGGTCACCCCATCACACCATTTCTGATGTGGCATTAGTAGGCGGAGGTACTATGCCACAGCCCGGCGAAATTTCATTAGCGCATAACGGCGTTTTATTTTTAGATGAGCTCCCCGAATTTAAAAGAACCGTACTTGAAGTAATGCGACAGCCGATGGAAGAAAGAAAGGTTACAATATCAAGAGCCAAAGTAGCGCTTGATTTTCCATCAAGTTTTATGCTTATTGCTTCTATGAATCCATGTCCTTGCGGCTTTTACAATCATCCAGAGAAAGAATGTTCCTGCCCTCCCGGTGCTGTTCAAAAATACCTGAATAAAATCTCCGGGCCGCTGCTTGACAGAATTGACTTGCATGTTGAAGTAACACCTGTCGCCTTTAGTGAACTTTCATCAACACAGAATTTTGAAAAAAGTGAAAGCATAAGGAAACGGGTTATTAAAGCGACTGAAAAACAGGCAGAGCGTTTCAAAAATAATCCCGGAGTATATACTAATGCGCAAATGAGCAGTAAGATGCTTAAAGAAATTTGTGTTATAACACAAGTTGGCTCCAACCTTTTGAAAATTGCAATGGAACGATTAAACCTTTCGGCAAGGGCATATGATAGAATATTGAAAGTGAGCCGGACAATAGCTGACCTTGCTGACAGTGACGACATAAAACCAGAACACCTTGCAGAAGCGATTCAATATCGCAGTCTTGACAGGGAAGGCTGGGCAGGATAACCCCTAACCCCTGAAGAGGAACAACGACAATGTAAAAAGGACACCTTGTTATTGCAAGACTTCTATCCCTCTTCGGGAGGTTAGAGGCAATCTTTTTTATTCTCTTTATGACTTAGGGGTTTAAATTTGTCAAATGAAATTATTACTCTCGTATTTGAAACCCTATAAATGGTTAATGGCACTCGCACTTGCACTTGCAGCAATTAACCAGGTATTTTCGATGTTTGACCCTTTGATATTTGGTAAAATGTACGATAAGTTTGTGCTTCATCCTCATTCGGAAAACAAAACTCAATCGTCTTACTTAAGTGGTATAATGGTTTACCTGGGAATGCTTATTGGTGTTGCCATGATCTCCCGTATTGCCAAAGCTTTCCAGGATTATTTCGGAAATGTAATTGTGCAAAAATTTGGTGCGAGCTTATTTACTGACGGGCTACGGCATTCCATGAAACTGCCCTACCAGGATTTTGAAGATCAGCGTAGCGGAGAAACTTTGTCTATCCTCTCCAAGGTAAGAGCCGATACAGAAAAGTTCATCGTTAATTTCATCAATATCATTTTTGGAATTTTAGTTGGAATTGTTTTCGTAACAATTTATTCGTTTTCATTACATTGGTCCATAATGCCGGTATATGTTTTAGGGATTGTCCTCCTATCGACACTCACGAGTATCCTTAGCCGAAAGATTAAGGTTATTCAAAAAAGTATTGTATCAGAAACCAATTCCCTTGCGGGTTCTACTACTGAATCGCTGAGGAATATTGAGCTGGTGAAAAGCCTCGGATTAACTGAACAGGAAGTAAACAGGCTTAATTCCAATACCTATAAAATACTCGGGCTTGAATTGAAAAAAGTTAAAAGTATTAGAAGCCTGAGCTTCATCCAGGGTACCTTTGTGAATTTTTTGCGGCAGGTAATCATGTTCATGCTGCTCTGGCTCGTTTTCAAAGATATGATAACTCCGGGGCAGGTTTTAACTCTTACCTTTTATTCCTTTTTCATCTTTGGCCCCCTGCAGGAAGTCGGTAATATCATCATTTCGTATCGGGAAGCGGAAGCTTCATTGAATAATTTTCACACGCTTATGAGTAAATCTCCGGAAGTAAAACCATTGAACCCTGCAACACCAAGCAACATCGAGGAACTGGAATTTATCAATGTAAAATTTAAACATCAATCTGCCCAGCAGCCTGCATTGGTTGACATAAGCTTTGATGTAAAAAAGGGTGAGACTATCGCATTTGTTGGCCCTTCCGGCTCAGGTAAAACAACTCTTGTAAAATTGCTGGTTGGTTTATACATTCCGCAGCAGGGCACCATTCAATATAACAATGTTGACAGGAAAGATATTGATTTTGATGTGCTGAGAACCCAGATTGGTTTTGTAACACAGGATACTCAACTGTTTTCCGGTACCATAAGAGAAAACCTTCTCTTTGTAAATCCAGCTGCGACTGATGAAGAAATAATGGATGTTCTAAGAAAGGCTTCATGTAATAACTTGCTCGCCCGTGCCGATAAAGGGCTCGATACTTTAATTGGTGAAGGAGGGGTGAAAGTATCAGGGGGTGAAAAACAACGGTTATCTATAGCAAGAGCCTTACTTCGCCATCCGCACTTACTAATATTTGATGAGGCTACTTCCTCACTTGATTCTTTAACGGAAGAAGAAATTACCAACACCATTAAAGATGTGTCATCTCAAAAGGAACAGATTACGGTTTTAATAGCACATCGATTAAGCACTATAATGCATGCTGATAGAATTTATGTTTTGGAAAGGGGTGAAGTGGTGGAAACCGGCTCCCACGAAAGCCTGGTTTCGCAAATGGGATTATATTATGCAATGTGGCGCCAGCAAATAGGAGAAAGAAAAAAATTGACTGCGACACAACCTTCGTTAAACTGATAATTGGATAACCTTCATCCAGCCCATAGGTTAGACAAAATACTCTGAAATCTTTCGTAAGAGCAAGGTTTTACTACTTTCAATTTTGTGTTTAATACCTTCGCGAAATGATCAAAAAGGAAAAAAAACCAAAACCAAATTACATTTGGAGTACTTTAACCATGCGATGTCCGCGTTGCCGTAGGGGAGATATGTTTAAGCAGTCAAATCCGTACAGGAAACTTAAGCTATCGTATATTTTAGACATGTATGAAAATTGTCCTGTGTGTAAGCAAAAGTATGATCTTGAACCTGGTTTTTGGTATGGAACGGGCTATGTAAGTTATGCATTGGCAGTAGCCTTTTCTGCATTCACTTTTGTAATATGGTGGGTAATTATAGGCATTTCTGTTGATGACAATCGCATATTCGGCTGGCTTATTTTCAATGCGGTATTCCTGGTACTTATTCAACCGTGGCTTATGAGATTAAGCAGGGTAATCTATCTTAAATTTTTTGTAAGATACAATGAGAACTATGATACTGAAAAGACAATAGTTTTTGATCAATGAAATATGTATTGGGCTTACTACTGAAGTGCCAAAGGCTTTTTACTAAATTTCTTTTTGAATGATCAGACTTTTATCGTAAATTTTGTTTCATTAAAAAACTAAATTTTATGCCAATAGTAAAAGTAATTGAGGTCATTGCGTCTTCAGAAACAAGTTTTGATGATGCAATAAAAAGTTGTGTCACTGAAGTTTCAAAAACAGTTAAAAATATTGATTCAGTCTATGTAAAAGATTTTAAAGTGCATGTCAGCGAAGGAAAAGTAAAATCATATGGTGTAATATGTAAAGTTTCTTTCAGAGTTAGTGACAAGGATATCACTTAGCAGAAATATCGGCCTGGTAAATTAAATAAAGGGAGCTTTGCTCCTTTTATTTAAGATACTAACTGATCCTTATAAATTAGATCCCATTAATTATTCACAACCTGAACAGCGGTGCCGTAGCATAACACTTCAGTAACCCCATTCATTACTTCATTTGCGTCGTACCTCATATTTATTATGGCATTCGCTCCTTTATCATTCGCATGCTGTATCATATGCTGGTAAGCTTCGAGGCGTGTTTTCTCACACAAGTCTACATAAATGGAAATAGTTCCTCCAAATAAAGTTTGCAAGCCACCTGCAATATTTCCAAAAAGGCTGCGGGACCTGACAGTAATTCCCCGTACAATTCCCAAATGTTTGGTAATACGATATCCTTCAAGCTGGTTGCTGGCAGTAATAAGTTGTTCATCCACCATATTTAATTTTTTTTCTCTTCAAATTTAACATAGTTTTTCCGCATGCATTTTATTAGCACCGTTTTTGTTTATGTGTTGTTTGTAATTTGCACCCTTTTGATTTTTAGTTTAAACTTTTCATTTTACAACCATGCTACAGACTGCAGAAGATATTCGCCTTCTCAACGAGAAGATCAATCATTCCGCTACTTTTATTGACAAGATTCATGCTGAAATAGGTAAGATAATAGTCGGTCAGAACCATATGGTAGAGCGGCTGCTGATCGGACTTTTAAGTAACGGTCATATCTTACTTGAAGGAGTGCCTGGCCTGGCAAAAACCCTTTCAATCAAATCACTTGCGAGTACTATTAATGCCCGCTTTAGCAGGATACAATTTACGCCCGATCTTCTGCCGGCGGATGTAATTGGCACTATGATTTACAACCAGCAAAAAAATGAGTTCATGGTAAGGAAGGGCCCGATATTCGCTAATTTTATATTGGCAGACGAGATTAACAGGGCGCCTGCGAAAGTACAAAGCGCATTGCTTGAAGCTATGCAGGAAAGACAAGTGACCATTGGTAATAATTCCTACCCATTGGAGGAGCCCTTCCTGGTGCTGGCGACCCAAAACCCCATTGAACAGGAGGGAACGTATCCTTTACCCGAGGCCCAGGTTGACAGGTTTATGCTGAAAGTTATTATAGATTATCCTTCCAAAAGTGAAGAACAGTCTATCATAAGACAGAATGTGCAGGGGCTGCAACAGCCACGCCTAAACGCTGTCGTATCAACCCATGAAATACTAAACGCCAGGGAATTGGTAAGACAGGTTTACATGGATGAAAAAGTAGAACATTACATTATTGATATTGTTTTCGCCACCCGATATCCTGATCAATACCATCTTGCAAAATTAAAACCACTAATTTCTTTTGGTGGATCTCCGCGTGCAAGTATCAATCTTGCGCTTGCTGCTAAAGCATACGCCTACCTTAACAAACGCGGCTATGTGATACCGGAAGATGTAAGAAATATTTGCAAAGATGTTTTGCGCCACCGCATTGGCCTTACTTATGAAGCAGAAGCTGAAAACGTAAATGTGGAAATGATAATAACGGAAATATTGAAAGTGGTGAATGTACCGTAAATAAAGCAAATGCACGATGCAATATATGCGACGTCAAATATTGAAATTTCAAGAATTTCACTTGTATGGCAAATGTTATAAGGCTTAAGAATAAAATTCTATGCACAAGAAACAAAGTATAAAACATTAAAATACTAATCCACGTCCTCTCCCTGAGAGGGATTGGGGTGAGCCCATGTTAACTACAGCTGAAATAATAAAAAAAGTAAAAGAACTGGAGATCATCAGTAAGAAGATCACCACGCATCTTTTTACGGGTGAGTACCATTCAGCATTCAAGGGAAAAGGAATGAGCTTTAGAGAAGTGCGTGAATACTATCATGGAGACGATGTGAGATTTATTGACTGGAACGTAAGTGCACGGTTCTCCCACCCATTCACCAAGGTATTTGAAGAAGAAAGGGAGCTAACTGTGATCCTGCTTGTAGACGTAAGCGCCAGCGCTTTGTTTGGCACTATACATCATCGTAAGCGGGATCTCATTACAGAAATTGGTGCGGTACTTACCTTCAGCGCGATAAATAATAAGGATAAAGTAGGCGTAATTTTTTTTAGTGATAAGGTCGAAAAGTATATTCCTCCAAAACAAGGTAAACAGCATGCCCTATATATTGTGAGAGAGTTGCTAACGGCCCAGCCTAAACAAAAGGGTACCAATCTGAATGTAGCATTGAATTTCTTTTCCCGGTCTAACAGGCAAAAGAGCATTGCCTTTATAATGAGCGATTTTATTGATGAGAAGTATGAAGATAAATTGCGTGTAATGGCAGGCCGTCATGATGTGATAGGCTTGAAAATTTATGACAAGATGGATATGACATTGCCTGATATTGGGATGTTGAAAGTTGAAGATTTGGAAAGCGGTAAAACACAATGGCTAAACACTTCAGATACAATGGTACGGCACGATTACCAGCAAAATTTTATGCAACAAAGTGCACAATGCAAAAGTATTTTTAAAAAAACTGGTGCAGATCTTTTGCATATTCGAACCGATGAGGATTATGTAAAGATTCTGCAGCAATTTTTTTTACGAAGAAAATAAAGACTAAAGGATTTGAGCAACAGCGTTTATTATATAAGAGGCCGTTTCATTTTATTTCTTATAACCAGCCTTCTTTCTGCACAAGGCTTAATTGCACAACTACCACAGGTAAAAACAACCGTTACTAAAAGCAATATTTTAATAGGAGAACAACTTCAGTATAAAGTTGAAACATCAATGCCCGACAACACTTTTAGGCTCACGTGGTTTTCTTTACCGGATAGCTTTGGAAGTTTTGTGGTCGTGAGCAAAAATAAAATTGATTCAACTGTCGCTAATGGAAATTTATTGTTTAGCCAGGAGTTAACCCTTACCAGCTTTGATTCAGGCAGGCGGGTAATTCCTCCACTCACTCTTGTTGCAGAACCTTTAGATGCTGATTCTTCCTATAGCCTTTTTACTGATACAATTCCCATTAATGTTTCCTTTTCACCACTGGACAGCGTTAAAACTTTTCATGATATAAAATCTATTATCGAGGTTAAAAAAGAATGGCCGTGGTGGGTTTGGTTGCTGATAGGTATCGCAGTATTGATTATAATATTTCTAATATTCTTTCTTCTAAAAGTTTTCAGGAAAAAAGAAAAAGTTCCTGATCTTTTCGATGCAAAACTCAGCCCGTATGATGAAGCGATGAAGGCGTTAAATGATTTGGAACAAGAACAGCTTTTGCAGAATAATGATATTAAAAATTATCATGTTCGGCTTTCTGAAATATTTAAGCGCTACATTTCCAGGAAGACAAATACCAACAAGCTTCATCTTACTTCGGATGAAATTCTCCTGGAAGTAAATGAATATGGGCTCGACAAAGATCAACTTGCAGGGTTTGCTAATTTCCTTCGCATGGGCAGTGCAGTGAAATTTGCCAAGTTCATACCTTCTCAATATGAAAGTGAGAAATGCCTTGAACAGGCTAAAGAAGTGATCAAACAAATAAATAATTATTTCAACAGAAAAACAGAAAGTGCTATTTGATTATTTCAACGATATAATTTTTGCGCAACGATTTTTTTTCCTCCTGTTTGCTATTATCCCGTTTCTTATTTACTGGAAGTTTGCGAAAGGGAAAAAACAAATCGTTGCGGTTCCTGTATCGACTATTAAAGGTTTGACAAAATCGGGCTCATGGAAAAACACATTTTACAATATTCCTTTCATCCTGAGATTGCTGGCATTAAGCTTCATAATTATAGCACTTGCAAGACCTCAAACAAGATTTGACGAACAACTGACTGAAGGTGAAGGGGTAGATATCATTTTATGTATAGATGTAAGTGGCAGCATGACTGCGCAGGATTTTACGCCAAACAGGATGGAGGCGGCAAAGAAAGTTGCGGAAGATTTTGTCGACCATCGTACATCAGACAGGATTGGGATAGTAATTTTTTCAGGAGAAAGCTTTACACAATGCCCGTTAACGACTGATCACTATGTTTTAAAAAGCCAAATTGCCCAAATACGAAACGGACTGCTTGAAGATGGCACAGCGATTGGCTCCGGGCTAGCGACAAGTGTAGACAGATTAAGAAGCAGCAAAACAAAAAGCAAAGTTGTTATACTTCTCACAGATGGTATTAACAACGGAGGTCTTATTGACCCTGCTACTGCGAAAGAAATCGCTAAAACCTTTAAAGTAAAAGTGTATACCATAGGTGTAGGTACCGATGGTTTTGCTGCTACACCGGTGAACACACCAATGGGTGTTGTAATGCAAAATGAAAAATTGGCTATTGATGAAAAATTGCTCAAAAATATTGCTGAAGAAACAGGAGGTAAATACTTTAGGGCAACAGATAATAAAAGCCTCAGTAATATCTATAATGAGATTGATCATCTTGAAAGATCCAAAATTGAAATCACTAATTTTCATCGTGTCACAGAAAAATTCTACCCCTTGATATTCGCCGCGATGGTATTTTTAATCATTGAAATTCTTTTAAAATTTACGGTATTTAAAAAGTTTCCCTAATCAATGAGTTTATTAAACTTTATTTCAATCTGCTAACTTGCATAGATGACAGGTTATGTATACAAATCTACGGGTAGCTGGTACCAGGTTAAAAACGAAGATGGCAAATCGTTTAATGCGCGGATAAAAGGCAAGTTTAAGATTGATGGTATTACATCAACTAATCCCTTGGCGGTTGGCGATAAGGTGGAATTTGAAATGGAAAATAGTGAGGAAGGGTCGGTGGTGATTGATAATATCTTGGAAAGAAAAAATTATATTACCAGGCAGTCTCCTCATAATAAACACCAGCATCATATAGTGGCTGCTAACCTCGATCAAAGCTTGCTTTTTGCAACACTAAAAGATCCAAAAACTTCACGTGGCTTTATGGACAGGTTCCTGGTTGCTTCCGAAGCATATCATGTGCCGGCAATAATTGTATTTAATAAAAGTGATCTCTATAAAAAAAAGGAATTTGAGAAACTTGAAGAATACGGGAATGATTATGAAAGCTGTGGATATAAAGTTTTATCGATGAGCCTTGCAGATAAAAGTGGCATTGAAAAAGTGATCGATCTTATAAAGGATAAAACTACTTTAATTAGCGGGCATTCGGGAGTGGGGAAATCTTCCTTCATAAACAATATTTTTCCTGAGTTTTCCCTTAAGACCCAGGATGTAAGTGGATGGAGTGGTAAAGGGCTGCATACAACCACGTTTGCAGAGATGTATGATCTGCCTTTTGGTGGTAGAATAATTGATACGCCGGGCCTACGTGAATTTGCATTAATGGATATTGAAAGAGAGGAATTATCACATTACTTTCCCGAAATGAAGGAGTTGATAAACGAATGCCGTTTTAATAATTGCATGCATATTGAAGAGCCGGGATGTGCAGTAAAAAGAGCTGTTGATGAAGGAAAAATTTCATCAGAAAGATATATTAGCTATTTAACCATTCTTGAATCAATCAAAAATAAAAAGTGGTGAAGAAAAACCATATCCCCAAATATCAATGTGGCGGTTGCAACATTTCTTCTAAATATAAAAGGAACATCCAACCAATTTACTTTATCAAGGTCAATTAAGTACACAGGGAGGTTTAGGCTAAGTTTCCGCCTGTGGCCGGGAACAGAAGTCGTGCGCTATTAATAAGCGTTCTTCTCTAAAAATCTTGCTACTTCCATTACCGCACGGTTTTCTTTGGCCATGCCTTTTTTACTATGTGGTAAAATGGATACACCATTGAAGATATTGTAATGAAGTGTCAGAAAATGATTCTTGTATTTAAAATCCCAGTCCAACGTCTCGGCATCATCTACCTGGTTTATGAAATTTACATGCAGACCTTCCGAAAGGATGTCAGCAATTGAATAAAATTTAGAAACGCCGCAATTGTCATCAATTACTGCTTCGGTACCGCCGAAATTTGTTTTTAAATGATAGCACATAGGAGGGATTTAATTGGATAAAAAGGGATATTTATTGAATTATGATTTAAATTTTTTTGCTTTTCTTGCAGCTTTAATGGCGGCTTTATCGCCGGATAAAATCTTTTCAGCACCTACATTTTTGCCATTGGTAGGACAATCATATTTTTCATTTTTCTTAAAAACAGAGCATCCCGAAAAAATGCAAATAAAAAGCAGCGCGACGAATATCTTTTTCATAAAAAAACCAATATTAATATAACGCAATTTCTTTCCGTTCAGATTCCAGAACCTGCGAAGAGTGCAACTTTTTTACCAAATTTACTTAAATTTCAATCTCATCTTTAAACCAACCAGCATACATTAAGTAATTATTGGCTATCCTGCTTATTTCACCATCGATCAATTCCTGTGGAATAGTTTTTACTTTTTTGGCGGGAACTCCTGCATATATACTTCCGGGCTCAATCACCGAATTTTCCAATACAACAGCGCCGGCAGCAATAATGCAGTTACAACCAATTTTGGTATTATCCATCACAATGGCACCCATTCCTATGAGGACATTATCATCTATAACGCATCCGTGTACGATTGCATTGTGTCCGATGCTTACATTATTTCCAATAATTGTGGAAGCCTTTTGATAAGTACAATGTATTACAGCCCCATCCTGCACATTTACTTTATTACCCATGCGAATACTGTTTACGTCTCCCCGAATAACCGCATTGAACCATACGCTGCAATCATCTCCCATAATTATATCACCCGCAAGTGTTGCGTTTGGAGCGATATAACAATTATTGCCCCAGGCAGGTTTTATTCCTTTTACTTCAACTATTAAAGACATATTTTTTGTTTACAAGCCGCGGTTCTTCGGGCTACCCAGTTGTGTCACTCACTTGTACTTTAGCTGTTTGAGCAACTGACTTCCATTTTCTGAATTGCAATTCAGATACATTCTTCAAACCGTTGCTTAAATTAATTAGAATACTAATTTCGTACTTATATCTTTAAGATCGCACTTCTAATAAATAATATGAATAACCGGCAGATATTTCTAAACCACATCGGGCAAACCTCACCCACACCTTTAGCGCTTGAAATTGTAAAAGCCGAAGGTTGCAGGCTCTATGATGTTAACAACAAAGAATACATTGACCTTATAGGAGGCATAAGTGTTTGCAATATTGGCCACGGCAATAAAAAAGTGATCGGGGCGATTAATAAGCAAATAAATGATTACATGCATGTGATGGTTAACAGCGAGTTAGTTTTGTCTCCTCAGACTGCTTATGCAAAATTGCTGGTTGATAATTTGCCTCCTGCTCTTAATTCAGTTTTTTTTACAGCATCAGGTACTGAGGCTACTGAGGGTGCTATGAAGCTTGCAAAAAGATATACTGGCAGAGGAGAAATTGCCGCCTTCAACAACAGTTACCATGGCAGCACGCAAGGCGCATTAAGCATTATGGGAAGCGAATATTGGCGTAATGCCTTTCGACCACTGTTACCGGGTATAGTGCACCTCAATTTCAATTCATTTGAAAGCCTTGAGCAAATTTCAGAGCAAACTGCCTGCGTAGTCGCCGAAACAATCCAGGCTGAAGCGGGTGTAATAGTTCCGGGTAAAGATTGGATACAGGCGCTAAGGAAGAAATGCGATGATACAGGCGCATTACTAGTGCTGGATGAAATTCAATGCGGCTTTGGCCGTAATGGAACATTGTGGGCTTTTCAGCAATTTGATATTGTGCCTGATATTTTGCTCCTTGGGAAAGCACTTGGAGGAGGTATGCCGTTAGGAGCTTTCATTGCTGATAAAAAAATAATGGATAGCCTTACCAATAATCCGGTACTTGGCCATATTAATACCTTTGGAGGCCATCCTGTTTGTTGCGCTGCCGGACATGCAGCCATGCAGGTATTATTAAATGAACATATTATTGATAATGTTTTTGAGAAAGAAAAATTATTTATAGAAAACCTTCAATTTTTAAAAATCAACAATATCAGAAGTAAAGGACTGATGATAGCTCTTGAATTTGAAGATTTTGAAGAAAATAAAAAAGTGATTAATGCCTTAATACAAAACGGAATATTCACAGACTGGTTTTTATTTGCACCTCAATGCCTTAGAATTGTCCCACCTCTTACGATTACCCGGGCAGAAATCATACAGGCATGTAAAATTATTAATGGTATTGAATTAAAATAAACTTCTGAGCCAGATTCTTTGTCATTCTTTTTACAGTTAATGCAATATAATGGGGGAGTAACAATTGTTTTTACAGTTTTCTCTGGCATTTTTTTATTTATTTATAAAATAAATTAGCCGGTTCAGCTGGTAAACATTGCAATCCCTTATTTAAAAAAATATGTTTTTAAAAATCCAGCCCCATGCTAAAATAATAGGTTGGCTTACCCCTGAACAGCCCATTCATCGGCCAGCCAGCATCAAACTTTAAAAAATAACCAAGCAAGGTGCTTCTTGCGCCAAACCCATAACCGCCAAGGAATGGACCAATACCCGGGGCCTTTATCTGAACCTGCACTGTAGGATTATTTGGATCCGTATATGTTATCGCAGGCCTGCCAATTTTATCATATGCGCCGTTCCATGCCGATCCCAAATCAACAAACTGGATAAGTTGAAAGTTCCTTACGAAAGCATTATTGATGGGTTTGCTGAAAAATGTCGTGAAAATGGGTAACCTGAATTCACTATTGATGACTACAGCATTATTTCCATTCGCTGCATTTTGAATAAATCCACGCAGGTTCACGGCAAGGGATTGAAAAGCATAATCCGCATCAGGATCCGGGCGGTTTTGAGGATTGAAATAGCGATAAACCTGGTTTCCATTTTTATCGGTTTTTATATTATTTCCAAACATAAACCATTGATCGACCCCACCCAGGTAATAAATAAGTTTTTGATTGCCCCAGCTAAAATCACCGGCCACTCTTCCGGCCCAGATGAAGTTGCGATAAATAGGGTGGTAGGCTCTTGCATCAAAACCAACATTAAAAGTATAACGGCCTTCAGAAGTTGCCAGCTTACTTATTTGAGAATTCCAATCTACGTAAGCCTTATATCTTATACCATTCCAGATATTTTGTGCCGGATTTAATGTATTGTCATATACATATTCTGCATGTAGCAAACCATATGATTTACTAAAGTCCGGAGCTTTAAGTGATGCATCATCGAAGGTACTTACTACAGCCTTGTCTTTTCTTACTCCAACACTTAGGCGGACGCTTTTTGTAATATCAAATGGATAACTAATATTAGCCTGGTATAAATTAGAAAATAATTTTCCGGGATAAATTGAAGATCCATCGGAAAAAGAAACCTGCTGAACATTTCTGTAATAAGTAAGTCCCCAATCAATTCTCTTCTTAAGGTTGCTAAATTGAAAAAGCCAGTCGTTATCTTTTAAATTAGTAGAAAGCCTGAAGCCTCCTGAAATTTTTATGTCTTCCATAATGTCCGCAACACCCATCCTGATCATTCCATTCAATCCATTATCCGACGTAAGATTAATTGGACCAGACCCACCCTGGTATAACTGGTATCTTGATCCCAAAACATTATTATTAAATCCCGCTACAATATATTCAGTCGCAAATTTTTTCGGTTTATAATTAAACAACTTTGCATTTGATAAAACTGTTGATTCATCCTGTTTAATGCCGGCATAATTTTTACCGGTTTTCAAAGAGTCTTTCTTCTCATCTTTAAATTCACTTTGAAAAACATCTTCCTGTTTACCGGCATTATCTGCAATAGCAGTAATGGTTTCCTGTCCTTTTGAAATCCTGGCCATTTCCATTAAATTTTTCATATAGGCAGTAGGCGGAACAGAAACGTTCCTGCGGCGTAGCGTGTTTTCATCGATCTTAAGCTTGTATAAAATTTTATCATCGCCCTGTCTTGTTACTTCACTTACCTGGTTGTTATCACCCGCTTCTCTGGTTTCGCGGAGGCTGCTGGAATAATTGGTTAACGGAAATACATAAGCAGAGTCTTTAGTAACTGAAACTACTGCTACAGAATCAACATCGACTTTGTTGTAAAGTTTTAGTAATGAATCTACATATTCCATGGTGGGATTTCGGAGAATATCATCGCCTATAAGCACTAATGTATCCAGGCCTTCCCTTTCAGTTGTAAAAAACCCCGCGTAGCGATTGCCTACACCGTTCTCATCGCTTACAAATGTGAAATGATTATTATTATACTGCGTAGGATATCTTGCATTACCAAATTTTAGATTGGTTAATTGTGTTATCTGGTTGAGCTCTGGCCTGTTGGTTGCGAAATCTGTAATCATAAATACATTGTAATTATGATTAAGTAAAGACGTGTCGCCACCTTTAGCTCGCGATGACGGGCGATTGCTTGAAAAAATAATTCCGTTTTTATTTGGAAAAGCTACAAACGATGGATCAAGATTATCAAACACATCATTAGTAATTTGCTTTATTTTTTCATTTTCAATCTCATAAGTATATATATCATCATGACCATTTTTCACTGCACTGAAAAGTAAGGTTCTGCTATCCTGTGTATACTTCATGTCTTGCACCTGGTCAAAAAATTGGGTAAGATCTCTTTTATAAGGCTTTACCCTTGTTATTACATCGTACACAAATAATTTTATGCGGCCTTCCTCTTCATATAGTACCGAAAGTCTTGAACCTTTTGGATCCCACGCCATCATAGGATAATTGGGGTTTATATCTTCAAGCTTTGCCTTCGCGCCAAATTTCAACAACACTTTATCTTTGTCTTCTTCATTAAGCAATAGTTTATACTGGCCCCTGTCATATTTTACTACTGCAAATGATCCATTACGTTTATTAGGGTTTACATTAAAATGAAAATAATCTTTTCTTTTGCCTATTGTAACACCCGTGATCTCGCTACCTTTTGGATAATTTTTTCTTTTGCGAATATCCTGGTCGTATTTTTCTTCTTCATAGGCCATGAAGTCTGAAAGTACTTCCTTAAATTTTCTTTTTTTGGTGACCTGGTTAGAGGCCCTGTTCAAGCTTTTGTAAACTCTTGCCAGGTATAGCAAGTAGGTGGTGTTTTCTTTCTTATATCTCTCTTCAATGTAATACCAGAAAGCATGGCCTGCAAGCAATGGTTTTTCAAAAGCAAACTGGTAAAAATTTTTATACTTACCACTTAGTATTTCGCTCTTTAGGTCATCATCAAGTTTAGTACTCCAGTTTTGCCCGACATAAGCAACATAACCATCAATAAGCCATTGTGGTAAATCGAGCAACGCCTGGTTGCCGGCCACTTCACCCAAGTCATCTCCAAATAAGATATTTTGGGTAAGAACGTTGGCAATACCTTCTCTGATTTGCCTGCGAAGGTCAGCATGATCACCATTATAATGAACGATCATTTTGTTATTAACCAGTTTAGTAAGGCCTCCATTATTTTGCCAATCTATACCAAGGCCAATGTTGCTTTGCTGCAAGTCATTAAAATCATTATAGATAACAATATTTGCTCTTCGTTGTAAAGAATATTCAACGAATTTTTCGATTGCTGGTAATTCTTCTTCGGCAACCTGTAAAACAAACTTTGCAATCTCCTGGCCATTTTGATTAAAGTAGGTATTGAAATTCCTTGATTGATAATATTGCCATTTAAAATTTTTATATTGAACCCGGTTTTTGCCAAATTCAACGCTGCTTACCTGGGCTTCAGAAAAAAATACCAGTGAAACAAAAAAAGATAAAAGAAGAAATATTTTATTGTGCATTTTTTTCTTGTGATCTTGCATATACGGAGTCATTAATTGTCCTAAAATTACTTTTTTAAGCTTAATCAATAAAATGAAATTACCATATACTAACCTACGTAATGCTACAAATTAAAGTTTTAACATTTAACCCTGTTCAGGAAAACACTTACGTGGTTTTTGATGAAAAAAATGAATGCCTGATAATTGATCCCGGATGCTATTATGACCACGAAAAAGATGAATTGGTGTCATTCATTGAAGGAAAAAATTTAAAACCTGTAAAACTGCTAAACACTCATTGTCACCTGGATCATGTGTTTGGCAATAAGTTTATTGCGGAAAAATATCACTTGCCACTTCATCTTCATAAACTGGAGGAGCAAATGCTTCAAATGGCTCCCGCCTCAGGACTCATGTTCAACCTGCCTTTTGATAATTATAACGGAAAATTAGTATTTCTTACGGAAGATGATATTGTTTCATTGGGAAATGATAAGCTTACGATAATACATGCACCCGGTCATTCGCCGGGTAGTATCTGTTTTTATTGTAAGGAGCAACAATTTATAATAAGCGGCGATGTATTGTTTTATAATAGTATCGGTCGCACCGATCTTCCATCAGGAAATCACGAAGACCTGGTTAACAGCATAAAACAAAAGCTTTTTGCCTTGCCACCTGAGGTGAAAGTTTATAATGGTCACGGCATTGCAACTTCTGTTGGATATGAAAAGGAAAATAATCCATTTCTTATTTGATTCATAAATACAAATGTTTTCTATAACGCTTTATTTACGTATTTTATTCATGCTTTTTTTTGCTGTTATGCAAGGTTGCGAAATGCCTGTACATTCTGATAAAAGAATAATTTTTGGAAATGCTGTTCTTTATAACCTGAGTTCGGGTTAAGAAGAATGGAAAAATGGGCGCATAAAAAGTAGAAAA
>JBKJRY010000171.1:0-5203 GCA_046593045.1 Chitinophagaceae bacterium
CTGTTTTGGAGCAGCTTCTTCCGAAAGGTTGGTTTTATCCGCACTCATTTTTGTATGTTCTTCTTCTGTCATATCCATTTTTTTTGGTCATCTTTCTTCGGAGATTCTTTTTCCGAAATAGTTCCCTCCTTCGTTTCTGTTTTCAAAGTTTCGACTTTTGGTGATTCTGTTTTTGGAACAGCGGTCTTATTATTGTCTGTAGTAGTGGTGACCTTAGGTTCGCTATTCTCCGAACCGGTTTTAATGTTGATAGTGATGTCTGTCATGATTGTAAATTTTATTGGTTAAAATTATTTGGGATACTTCATCTTTAAATTTTCGAGGGCTTTCACAATTGTATTAGTTATTAAATAGTTCCGGTACCATTTTTGATCAGCCGGAACAATGATCCACGGATTGTGTTTTCCGCATCCATCAAGCACCTGCTGGTATGCACTCACATAGTCATCCCATTTTTTTGCTTCTGCGGTATCGTTGGCAGTGTATTTCCATTTTTTTTCAGGATCTGCTAACCGTTTCTCTATCCTGCTTTTTTGCTCTTTTTCAGATATATGCAGGAAAAACTTAAGAATGTTAGTTCCGTTTTTTTGCAGGTGCTCCTCCACTTCGTTGATTACTTTATGTCGTTCTGCAACTTTTTTTTTATCAATTAAATGGTGAACAACGGGAAATAAAATGTCTTCATAATATGAACGGTTGAAAATTTGGAACATTCCTTTTTCAGGGAATTCAGGATATACACGCCACAAAAGATCGTGGCGTTTTTCTTCTTCTGTTGGCGTTTTAAAAGATTTCACCCGGCATCCCTGTGGATTAATGCAGGAAAAAACATGACGGATAGTTCCATCTTTGCCCGATGTATCCATGCCCTGAAGAATAATAAGCAATGCATGTTTACCTTCCGCATAAAAAAGATTTTGCAATGAAAAAAGTTGCCTATGCAGCTTCATCAAATCTTTATTAGCCTCTTTCTTTTTAATGTCAGCAGGCGCTTTGGTTGGCATATCGTTTATGCTTTTCATTTTTTAATATTTTCGAGTTGAAGAATTTTAAATTTAAATCGGGGTATAGCAACACAAGATGTAATAAACAATATAATTGAAATAATAAAGTAGGGCAAATGAACAAACCAGATCATCATAACCGAACCTGTTACCACCCCCAGCATTTGCCCTAAACTATTTACAGAACTATAAATACCCAATGATGTACCGTAATCTTTACTTGACTCTGTTGTAACTAATGATGCGAGGCAAGGTGTTAGAATCGCCATTCCGACTGAAACAATGGAAACAAAGAATAAAATCAATCCAATTTTAGAAGATAGCATTAGCAGGGACATGCCAATGCCCAAAATCAAAAGCCCATAAGGAAGCAGCGCCCTTTCTCCCTTCCATTTAATTAACCAGGCTACAGGCCCTAACTGTAACAGCCCCATCACCGAGCCGCAAACAATAAATACAAAGCCCATTTGTTTTACGTCAAATTGAAAAAGGCGTTGTGAATGCAATGCAAAAGTACCTTCGAACATAGCCAATGAAAGCTGGCTTATAAAAGAAAAATAAAGCAGCAGTACAAAAGATTTCTTAATGGATTTTAAGATGATGAATACTGATTTTCTTTCTTTATTATTTGTATCAATTATTTCTTGATGATGGTTATCATATGATTCCTTTAGTGAAAAAAACAAAAAGCCACAGACCAGCATGGCTAAAATTGCAGATATGGAAAAAGGTAAGGAGAATTTATCTACAGCAACCTGGCCTATGGTAATATCAGCCTTAGAAAACAGGTTTCCAATTAACGGCCCTGCTACCACGCCAAGGCTCGCCACACTGACTAACAAAGACATGCCACGGCCTCTTTTATCTGTTGAAGTGTTATCTGCTACGTAAGCGCTCGATGCTATGAAAAACGCCGCTGAAGATATTCCGGCAGATAAACGAAAGATATAAAGTAGAGGGATACTTCCGCTTATTGAAAACAAAAACATGGATATGGAATATCCCGCCAGTCCGTACAATATAAGCGGTCTTCTTCCAAGCCTGTCTGATAACGAGCCGAGATAAGGAGAAAGCAGAAATTGCATGAAGGGGTAAATGCCGGTTATAAGACCAACATGCACCCACACATTCTGTGACGAAATACCCTGGGCCTGTGAAAGATTCTTTATATAAAATGGAAGTACAGGCAATGTAATCCCGAAACCTACCATTACTAAGAACAGTCCACATAAGATGACTACCAGGTTTTTTTGTAACAGCATTTTATAAATTATTGTTGTTCAAGTTTATATAGTAAACCATCAACTTTTGATTTACAGGGTTTTCAAAATAAGATCTACTCTTTCAGCAGGTTTAAGTACTGGAACATGTATCACAGGAAACGGCAATGATTCCCAAACTTCCGTAAGCAAGGCATGAATTTTTTTCTGTGCTGCCGTATCTTCCGTGCGGGCATAATCTTTTACGAGCGGAAGAAAATCCAGGATAAATATTTTTTTATAAAAAACATCGTTCAATGCTTTCAAAAGCTTTTCGTCTTCAGGAAGATTTAGGAACCGATAGTAAGCAAGAGCATCAGGAATCGCCCTGTCAAGAAAAACAACATCACCGGGAGAAAGCATTTTTTCCTGCTCAATCTGCATATCTAAAACACCCGACTGGAATACTGTTTTATTTTTTCTCACCTCCTCAACTGTTTTTCCAATACTTCGTTTTGTATCAAGGTAGTGGCGGGCATGTTCAATGGTTGTTTTATAACCTCTTGCGCTCAGCAAGTCAACCGTTGTTGTTTTGCCGGAACCTGGGCCGCCTGTAATAACATACCAGTTGGTCTGCTTTACAGGATTGCGGTATTTCTTAGAAAATATTTGTGCCTTTGTATCATTCATTCTTGCATTTTTGAAATCTTCTATTGATAATTCATAGTAAAATAACTGCCGTCACTTTCTTTAAAAATTTGTCTTTGTAAAATGCCCTTCGTGGTTAAATATTCTGTCACTTTGTATTTAATGGTTTTTATTCTGATGCCCAACAGATATGCTTTTATTGTCATCGCACTGTTTATAATAATTTGATTATTGTTTTGCGACTTTGATCTGTCATCAATCGTTACAGAATTTTTGGATCCGAGGAAATTCAGAATGCCGGATTCAATATTCATCTTTAAAGAAATTGTTTTGGGGAATTCGCCGGGGCTTAATCCATACATGTTTTTAAAATCACCTGAAGTAGCAGACACTGAAATTTTTTGCTTCCGCGGGTTAATAGTAAATACCGAAAGCAATACATTAGATTCTTCAGGCTGACACCGGTAAGCAGTAGTATAGGTTGACGTCAGATTATTTGTTTCATCATAAAGCTTAGTCTGAATACTTATGCGTAAGCTGTTTCCGGATTGATTAATTTTCCCGGCAACAAACTCCTGTTTGCTAAGGAGTTTACCGGAGCCATTAAAATTTTCTCTAATTATTGTTTTTCCTTGAATCTGTTCTATAAACATTTCGCTTCCCTGGGCAAAAGCACCAACCCTTGCAATCAGAAGGTAACTCAAGTATATTATTATTTTATAAATTTTCATTCTTATTATTTTTCTTCATTGTCATGTTTTTTTAAATACATCCTGTAGTAGCCTGCAACAAAGCAGCATATACGGGGGCGGCAAAACCAAGAAGGTTTATTTGAGGCTTTAAGTTTACAGAACCTCTGAGAAAAACCTTCTTGGTTTATAGCTCGCACATTTCACTTCCCTAGGCAAAAGCACCAACCCTTATAATCACCAGGTAACTCAAGCATATTATTATCTTATAAATTTTCATTCTTATTATTTTTCTTCATCATTATCTCTTTTTATTACTGATTTATCAGAGTACATTTCATCCTTGTCAAACCAAGAAGGTTTTTTTTGACAGAAATTTAATATATAATGCCTTTAATGAAACCTTCTTGGTTTTTTAAACTTGCCCCGGACAATTTCCTTTTACTCATCCGCTTCGTATGTGATGATAGTGCCTGTATTTGCGAGTCCGCTTCTACCTCTTATAGTATTTGACGAGTGTGCATGAACCCAGTCAACAGCACTACGACCCATGGAAGCAGCCAATAAAGCGGAAGAGTGTTTTTTCTTCTTTTTGATAGTTTCTTTTTGCTGCAGAGGCTGTTCTTTATCTTTCGATTCAGTTGCTTTATCTTTTTTAATTTCATTATCCTGCATTTCCAGATGCTGATGCGCTTCTTTGGCCACTGCAGCACATTTACTGCAATGTTCCATTTCTCCATTTACCTCTTTTTGAAGCATGTCAGCAGCCGCATTACATACAATTGTATTTAGCTCGCTGATCTGTTTGGCCCACGTACTCTCCAGGCTCATTAATTCGGCAGTTGCACGTGAGAGGATTGCACACTCATCCTGGTGGATGAACTGATTTTTATTTACAGATTCTTTAGCGACTTCCATAGTTTCCCTGGCACAGGTCCGGCAGGCTTCAGCGCATTCCCTGCAATGCTCCATTCCCATGTTTGCATGCTGTTCGCACTTTTCAGCACAGGCATTACAAATAGCGGCACACAGCTCACATATTTGAGGCGAGTAAGCGCTTCCTGAAGTCATTATCTCTGCTGATGCACGGCAAATGACGGCACATTCCAGATCGAGCCTGATGCACTGCGTAAGATGTTGTACTTCTTTTTCTTCAAGGCATGCAACAGCACAGTGATTACATTCTGTTGCACATTCAAGGCAGGCATCTATACATTTTTGATATTGTTGAATAGTCATAATATTTATTTTTTTGGTTTGTATTTTTTTGTAAAACTTTATCAGCCTTTAGTTGGTTTTTGACCTTAAAATCGAAGCTGTTGTCCAATTTTTTAGTCAATTGTCAGGCATGTCAGTATTCCATTTTCAGGCGGTGAATGATTTAAGCATGTGTCTAATTTATTTTGCATGATTTGGATTTATTTTTTAGCCAGATCATTTTCAAGAATTGCTTTTTGCTCAAGGTATTCCTCTTTTGTGATTTGCCCCGAAGCAAAACGCTTTTGTAAAATATCAAGAGGTGAGTCGTTCTTTTTTTTCTGGCCGGGAACATCCCAGGGTGTCACGAAAATCCAGATTAAAAAAAAGATCCAGATGAACCACCATATAAGGTGCATCCCCCAGAAATGGTAACCGTCATACATGTGCATAATTTTAATTTTTA
>JBKJRY010000195.1:0-4185 GCA_046593045.1 Chitinophagaceae bacterium
TTTTCTGTCATCAACCGAATTGCATTAAACCTGCTGCAAAATGAAAAAACAAAGAAACTAAGTATAAAAAAGAAGCGGCTTGCAGCTGGATGGCAACATGGCTACCTGGAAAAATTGTTGTTCGGATAAATTTAGATACGTTTGCCCTGGAGAAAGTGGTGCTATATTGTTTCTTAAAATTAATTTAACGCTATATAATATAGCAAATATTTTTTAGTTTTGAGCTATGTATAAATTAAAACACTTTATAGAATGGCAGGTGTTTGGAGTATGCAGTGCAATAGGTGAAAAAATGGGGATCGCCACTTCAGTCATCAGGAGGTATTTTATATATATATCTTTTCTTACTCTCGGTTCGCCGGTGATATTCTATTTGTTTTTTGCATTCTGGATGAACATAAAAAATTACATCCAAAATTCAAGGCGGAATCCTGTCAGGTATTTGTAAGATGGCAGAATTCTTCTAACTTTTTTTAGATTAGAATCTCATTAAGCTGCATCTTTGTTTTCCACAAAGTCTTTTAACAGGCTGCCAATAAGCTGAGTCCATCCTCCGGCAAAATTTTCTTTTGCAAAATCTTTGATTGCAGGGAAAGTTTCGGGGCCTTCGTGGGTTAATTTTAACCTCGTCCCATTGCCGTCAGGATACAAATCAAAAGTTACAAATTAAATCCCCTCATATCCATCGTACCTCCAGCTATATCTGAGTTTCTTATTAATCTCTACATCAGTCATTTTGCATAAATGTAAAAATGTTTTTCCTTCGTTTTGACCTGTAAACTGAAATTCAAAACCTAATTCAGGTTTGAAAGCGGAAAAATCGAAATACCATTCCTTCATTTGGTTTTTGTCGGTAATGGCTTTCCAGACTTTTTCTACAGAGACATCATACGTGCGCTCGATTACAAATGGTTCGTGTTTCATTTTTTATTCGTGTTATTTGGTTTATTTTTTTGCAGAAGATGATACTGCTGAAAGTATATTAAGATGAGCATTTTTTTGCATAAGTAATATTCAAGTACATCAAATTTAGCTGTCCAGACAACCCTGTATTGTTATGTCCATTCTGATACCTCGCCGGGGAGTTCCTGTTTGGCTTCACAATATCTTTCGCGGCCCCGTTGGTTTGTAACAATCTGGCCGCATTCTGTAAATTTTTTTATATCCTTTGATATTGCCGGCCGGCTCACATCAAATTTCCCTGCTACAGCATTAAGGGTTAAAGGTTCTTTCGAAATGAGATTAATAATTTCCCTGCGTGTCAGATCGGTTATTGCCTGGAATACATCTCTTCTCATCGAATTAATCATTTATGTAACCAATCGGTTTTGAACTTAAATGAAACCATTCAGTTACGCAAATATTCGACAAAGTATTTTTTAAAAATATTTTCATATCGAATATGTAAATGCCAAGTTCTTGTATAGAAACATATTTGAATAATAAAAATTATTTCTATTTTCGCAGCCACAAAAACTTTTTTTTATGAAGATCTAAGCAGGGCTTAGAATTCGATTTGGTTCCAGGCCCATTACTCCCTTTATCTGCAGCAGCTATTCCAGGCTCACTGCATCATTCCATTTTATTTACATAATATTATTATCAATAATGATAACAACTTATTCGGGCAATAAGGGTATCCGCGGAATCTTCAATTTTATTAGAGAGGCCCTTTCTAACAAGCAACAGGATTTTACTACCGGCAGCATTCGTAAAGCAGTTTTTCTGCTGGCAATACCCATGATACTCGAGATGTGTATGGAGAGTGTATTTGCCGTGGTCGACATTTTCTTTGTGGGTAAACTGGGCTCAATAGCTACAGCTACAGTCGGCTTAACGGAATCAGTGCTTGCAATTGTTTACTCACTTGCATTTGGCCTCAGTATGGCCGCTACCGCATTAGTAGCAAGAAGGGTAGGAGAGAAAAATTACGAAGGTGGTGCAAGGGCCGGGGCACAGGCAATAATATTAGCGGCTGGTCTAGCTATATTAATAAGCCTTGCCGGAGTTTTATTTCCAAAGGATGTTTTGAGGCTCATGGGAGCAACTACTGAAATTGTGCGGGAAGGTTACCGGTTTACGAGAATCATGCTCGCAGGCAACATTGTAATACTCCTGCTTTTTTTATTAAATGGAATATTCAGAGGTGCTGGCAATGCCGCAATTGCTATGCGGAGCTTATGGCTGGCCAACATCTGTAATATTATTTTATGTCCGCTACTTATTCATTTTTTCGGACTTACCGGTGCAGCCATAGCAACAACTACAGGGCGAAGCATTGGTGTATGCTACCAGCTCTGGCATTTGGTGAAGGGCAGCGGAATTATTAAAATTCATCTGCATCATTTTTTGCCGGATAAAAAAGTGATGAAAAATTTATTGAACGTCGCATCCACGGCTTCCTTGCAATTTCTAATTGGTTCAGCAAGCTGGATAGCGATGGCACGCATCATGACTGATTTTGGCAGTGATGCAGTGGCGGGATATACCATTGCGATACGATGGATCGTATTTTTTATTTTGCCGGCATTTGGCCTTAGCAATGCGGCAGCCACATTGGTAGGCCAAAACCTTGGTGCAGGCCAGCCCGAACGTGCAGAAAAATCTGTTTGGAAAACGGCAAAATACAATGCGATCTTTATGGCTTTTGTGTCGCTTTTATTTTTGGTCTGTGCGGAATTCCTTGTCGGAATGATAACCACCGAACCTGCAGTAGTAAACATTTCGGTACTGGCATTGCGCATTGTTAGTCTTGGTTATATTTTTTATGGTATTGGTATGGTAATGATGAATGCCTTTAATGGCGCAGGTGACAGCAGAACGCCTACATGGGTAAATTTATTCTGGTTCTGGGTGTTCCAGATCCCGGTAGCTTACCTGGCTGCTATTGTATGGAATTGGGGACCCAAAGGCGTGTTTATTGCTATTGTTGTAACAGAAACCTGTATTACTATTACCAGTATGATACTGTTCAAGAGAGGAAAGTGGAAAAAGGTGAAGGTGTAGGAACGATAGATAATGAGTTAGGAGAATAATATATTTGTGAGATGCCTTCTTACTAATTGTTGACATCATTCTGGATGGCAGTACGAATTAGAAGGTTTACAGTCTATCCCGATAGAGTGAAGCGTTCCAGGACATGGTTCCGTGAGAAGCAGGGTGAACTTCCCCTTGCTTACTCAACTGTGCGTTCGTCCTTCTCTCGCCTCAGCTGTTTTCAAATGTAATAATAAGAGGAACATGGTCACTATATTTTGTCCAGAAGTCATACTCGCCAACTTCTACAGACTGAAGTTTTTCAATCATCTCAGTTGAAACGAAACAATAGTCAATATGATATGCTTTGTCTTTGTGTCTGTACATATAAAATGTCGGATGTTTCTCCGTTCCTTGTGTCTGTTTGTGGTGAAGGTGGTATGTGCTGAAAATTCCTTTATTTTCTAATTGTTTTACAACTAGTGAATGATTGCCTAATCTGTGTTTTTTGTAATCCCAAATTGTATTGCTGTTAAAGTCACCAATAAACATTGTCGGTTTGTCTGTTAACAGATGGTCGTAGTGAGTTATTGCTTTCCAAACTTGGGTAATATATCTTCCATCTTTGTCTTCTGGGTTGTACGCCCAAACCAGAAATAAATTAAAATCAAAGTACCCACCTGTAACCTCAATTGGGATTATCATCTTAAAATCTTCATTATGATTTTCGAGAATTTTAAAACGAAAATCGCAATATGAAAATATTGCAAGCCCTTTATGCTTATTTTTCCCAAACCATAAAATGTCCGTTGGTTTTGGCGTGTCAGCAGTAAAGAGTAATTTATCTGGATGCTCACATTCGACAATAATTAATATGTCTGGCTTTTGTGTCAGAATTAAAGAGGCTTTTTTTCTGAAAGCCATGTTGCAGTTCCAGGTTATAATCTTCATAATGTTATTGTGTATAACGTCAGAAAAAAGTTGCGGTTTTTTATTGAAATTATTTAAAAATATTTGCTTCCATAGCATACTTGTTTGTAGTCTTTTAGGTTTGGATTAATATTTTCAATGACTATCCGCAATTTGGTAGTAACTAATATTATTAGTAATTTCAAGCTAAATATATTAGCTATGAAATTAAAAGACTTCTTTATAAAATTTGTGGATGAGCAAAACTGTAAGGCGTATTTTAAGCAACAACGTGAGGCA
>JBKJRY010000215.1:0-37486 GCA_046593045.1 Chitinophagaceae bacterium
TCTTTTTTCTTTTTCGGTTTCATCATGCGATTGCGCCAGCAGAACTGTATAGTTATTTTTGGAAGCGAAATCTTCAATTCCGCTTATGGCGGAAGAAAAGAAAGCTTCTGACAGATCAGGTAAGATTATCCCTATCGTAAAAGTCTTACCTTTTTGAAAAAATATAGCCGTTTGATTTGGCTCGTAATTTAATTCTTTTGCTAATTGTTGAACCCTCATCCTTGTTCTTAACCCTATACTCGGGTGTTCATGTAAAGCCCTTGATACGGTGGAAACCGATACATTGAGACGTTTAGCGATTTCCTTTATGGTTGGTAATTTGTTTGCCACATTACAGTCGTTTAAGTATTCAGAAGAATTACGCAAACGTTTGTGTTGGTATTGCAAACGGTTGCGTGAAATAAATCTAAGATTTTTGATGGACGCCGTGCATTGTTTTAACGAAATAAATTGTCATATTCGTGTCGGTGTTTGTTAGATGCGATCCAAAAAGTAAATTAAGCTTATTTATCCATATGTATTGGTTACTGTGGGATCCTTGAAAGAATTTGGTTGGTAATTAATATTTTGTTAATTGATATGATTGGTTTTGATTAACTTCGAAAACAACAACTGCTTATTGCCGCGTCGGGAAATCGCATACTAACTTGCGATGTATCTTAGACCTGTCGAAATAAATAAGGGTTTCCTGGTTGAATGAATTTATTTATATAAATTAAACAATGGGGTTAGAAAAGCATTATTGCCGCAAATTTGTTTTCTCTTTATTAGATTAGTTAAGGATAATATTAGTTAAGGATAATAGATAATAATGGATGATAATAGATAATTCCACAATGGATAACACCACTACTGTTTTGCAGGCATAATTCTCAGTCACTTAAAAACTTAAATCTTATGAGTAAATTTCACAAATGGTTTCCAATTCCTTTAATTTTCCTGTGCGTCTTTGCACAGGCACAAACAAGGACCGTAAAAGGTAAAGTAATCTCGGATCAAAGTCAGCCTATTGCAGGTGCGTCTGTTATGCAAAAAGGTACTTCGATTGGCACTACTACCGTAAGTGATGGTTCCTTTTCACTAAATATACCAACTGGGGGAACAACACTCGTTATTTCTTCGATCGGCTTCAATGCGATTGAGAAAGTAGTAGATGCTAACGTTTCAAATATCACAATACAACTTGGGCAAAACCAGGGACAGTTAAGCGAAGTAGTGGTTACTGCTTTGGGTATTTCCCGGCAGGCAAAAACCCTCGTATACGCCACACAAACAATTAAGCCATCGGAACTTACCGAAGTGAGGGATCCAAATAACGTTATTAATTCCCTACAGGGTAAGGTTGCCAACGCTTTAATTACGCAAGGTTCCGGTGGGCCAGGGAGTGGCGTCAGGGTCGTGTTGCGAGGCAATCGTTCTATACAACAAAGTAACAACGCACTAATTGTAGTTGACGGTGTTCCGATCACCAACGGTACCAACGGAACGGTAACAAGTGATTTTGGGGGCATCCAGGGCTCTGATGGTGCTTCGAGCATAAACCCGGATGATATTGAATCCATGACAGTTTTGCGGGGAGCTTCCGCAGCTGCGTTATATGGAAGCCAGGCAGGTAATGGGGTCATTGTAATTACGACCAAGAAAGGAAAAAAGGATAGGGCCTCAATAACTATAAACTCAGGTATAGCAGCAGAACGGCCTTTTCAACTTCCTGCATTGCAGAATTCATATGGCCAGGGAAACTCAGGAGTAATAAATGGTAATTCAGGTGAAAGCTGGGGAGCTAAATTGGATGGACAGTCTTTTACTGCTTATAACGGTGAACAGCGGAACTACTCTGCGCAACCTGACAATGTCAAGGACTTTTTCAGAACAGGTACGACGCTTAATAATTCAATTGGTATTTCCGGGGGGTCAGATAAAATGCAAACCTACCTGTCTTACTCCAACAACAGTGTTCAAGGCATAATGCCCAGGAATGACTTGGAACGCCATACCTTTAACGTTCGCTTAACCAACCAGGTGAGTAAGAGATTCTCAACAGATGCCAAAGTCACCTATGTACTCCAGAAGATTAACAGTAAATATCCTAATGGTGAATCATTATCCCCCATCATGGATCTTTACCTTGTTCCCCGCAACGTAAGTCTTGCGGATATAAATCATTATGAGGATATTAATAATGTTGGTACACCGGTGCCTGCTGCATTTCCTTCCTCTAACCCAGCCCTGTGGGAAAACCCCTATTGGATAGTCAACCGGACAGAAAACAATGAAGCACGCGACCGTATAATGGGCTTCATATCTGCCAAATACGATATTACTGACTGGTTGCATCTGACCGGAAGGGCCAACCTCGACAAGATTGACGACAAACTGGAACAAAAGCGCTACCAGGGCACATTAGGAGTTTCAGCTTCTGGTGGAGGCAGGTATGGAAGGTCTGTGATCAATGTTTCTCAAAAATGGCTTGATCTTATGCTGGACGGAAGCAATAGAATAACAGATCAACTAAAGATAGATTACCGTGTAGGAGCTATTTATAAGGATAACAAGTACGATCAGATTAATCTTGGGCAGGATGGACTCAACGTTGTAAACTTTTTCAGCCTGAACTTTGCTTCTGCGGCAGCCAACAATCAAGCTAGTTCACAACTGCAAACCCAATCCGTTTTTGGACAGGTCAACCTCGCCTGGAAGGAAGCTATTTACCTGGATGCAAGTTTACGCAACGAGTGGGATTCACGTCTACCTTCCCCTTATAGTTTTTCCTATCCTTCTATAGGGATTTCAGCCGTTATATCCGATCTTATTGAATTGCCTAATGCCATTTCATTCTTAAAATTTAGTGGTAACTATGCAGAAGTTGGTAATGGTGGGCAGGAACAGATTCGTTTCAATACATACAGCTATCAGCAAGGCGCAGGAGCAGGATATATTTATAGAAGCTCAACAAAGGCAATCGAAGATCTGAAACCTGAAATTGTAAAGAGCTATGAATTGGGGATGGATGCAAGGTTTTTCCACAACCGGTTAGGGTTTCAATTTACAGTTTACAAGAGTAATTCCGTTAACCAATTGCTGAGGGTTAATGTACCCGTTGCCACAGGCTTCTCTGATCAGTATATTAATGCCGGGAATATTCAAAACAAAGGGCTTGAATTAGTATTAACTGCTTCACCGGCAAAGGGCAAAAATTTTACATGGGATGTCGAATTCAACCTCGGAATGAACAGGAATAAAATTGTTGAATTAACGGATTCCGTTAAACAATTTGACCTGGACGGTTTCAGCCGGTCCGCTACGCCAATAATAAAAGAAGGCGGAAGTTATGGCGATATGATAGGTTTTGTATGGATAAAAGATAACAATGGAAAATACCGGGTTACCCCAACTGGAAAACCTTTATCAAGTATTACGACAGGGAGTTTGCAACCCATTGGTAATTTCAATCCCAAGGCAACCCTTGGTTTAACAAACACGTTCAATTATAGAGGAATTTTCATGCGGGTGTTAATCGACGGACGTGTCGGTGGCACTATTGTGGATGGAACAGAACAGCTGATGGCTTTCAATGGAGTTACGAAAGGAACTGAAAAGTTTAGAGACGGGGGTTGGGATTTAGGTGGTGTTGATGCTACCGGAACTCCTGTAAAGGTTACAATAAATGCACAGGATTATTGGACAACTGTTTCCGGTGGGCGCTATGGTTCTGCCGAATTCTTCGCATATGATGCCACCAATTTCAGGATACGTGAGGTTTCTCTGGGATACAATATTCCATTACCTTCATCATTTGTTATTAAGTCAGCAAGGCTTTCGGTGGTGGCCCGTAACCTGCTATGGCTCTACAGGGGAAGTTCAACACTGGATGTTCCCGGAATTGGCAAACGTAAAATGTCATTTGACCCCGACATGTCGTTGGGTAATGGTAACTGGCAGGGGGTCTCCTATGGAACCTTTCCCTCAACAAGAAGCATTGGTTTAAACTTGCAGTTAACTCTCTAACCGATATAGATATAAATAATAAAAATGATTCAAAATATGAAAAATTTTATGAACTTTTTAAAAAAGCACGGCAGCACTGCAGTTCTGTTAAGTATGGTGTTAATAATTTCGTCTTGCACGAAAAAGTTTGACGACATCAACACCAATAAAAATGCTCTTGCAAACCTGGGTGCTGATCAACTTCCATTCCTTTTCTCTGCAGCAGAGCAAAATGGAACTAACAGCGGTTGGGCTTACCAGGTTGCTCAGAACCTTTTTCATGATCAATACGCCCAATATTTTGCCAATAGTACGACCTATTTTCCGTCAGATCGCCTTGTTATACGGATGGATTGGATAGGTGCTTTATGGAGCCCGCTATACACGACAACTATGCCCCAGTTGCAAACTCTTTTGGAGCAGTATGATCCCGGGTCTGCAGAATACGCGCTAGCCAATATTTTTTGGGTAATATCTTTCCAGCGTGTTACAGACACATGGGGGCCAATCCCTTATTTCAATGCGGGTGTGGTTGCCACAAGTGTTGCTTATGATCCGCAGGATAAGATCTATGATGACTTCTTTAAACGATTAGCAAGTGCAGTTTCTGTGTTGAAGGGCAAAACATCCGAGACACCTTATGGTAGTTTCGACCTGATATATGGTGGTAGCGTAAACAAGTGGATAAAATTTGCCAACACCCTGCGTTTACGGTTGGCAATACGGATATCTAATGTAGATCCCGTGCGTGGGAAAGCGGAAGCGGAGGCTGCCGTTGCCGATGGTGTAATGACCACCAGTCCCGACGATGACGCACTAATTCAAAAAAGCATTGTGAATGGTGACGTGAATGGATTGTCTGTTATGGATTGGAACGAATTCAGAATGAGCTCGTCAATGGCTTCTGTGCTAAAAGGGTACCAGGATCCGCGTATGCCGGTTTATTTTAATCCAACATTGAATAGTATCAATGCAAATCAGGCAGCAAATGGCGGCACGTATAATCCTGCTGATGCCGCCCATCCATTGCAATATCATGGGATGAGGAATGGTCTCCTTCCACTAGATATGGCAAATCCCCTTAATACCGCGGATGCTAATTCGCGTCATGGCGAGCGTTGGAACAGTGCCAGCGCGGCCCTCCAATACCTGGGAAAGAACTACCCGGCCGGCCAGTCAGTCCCTTCTAATGTAATGGCGGCTGCGGAAGCTTATTTCCTCCGTGCAGAAGGGGCTTTATTGGGTTGGAATATGGGCGGTGGAACAGCTAAAGAATATTATGAAGCTGGTATCACTGCATCCTTTAATCAATGGGGCATTACTGATCCTTCTGTGATAGCGTCCTACATCAACAGTACGAACACACCGATTGCACCGGGGGATGCACAAAACTCTCCTCCATTATCCAATGTTCCCGTTCTTTTCGGTTCCACCCTGGCAGTTCAACTAGAACAGGTCACTTTACAGAAATGGCTGGCGTTGTATCCTGACGGCAACGAAGCATGGGCCGATATCAGGCGAAGCGGTAAACTAAAACTTTATCCAGTGGTGAATAGTGATAATCCGGATCTTCCGGACCCAACTACGCAAAGAATCAGGAGGATCAATTTCATGACTTCCGAGATTCAAACCAACGGCTCTGAGGTGCAAAAGGCAATACCATTGCTTAATGGCCCCGATAAAATAACTACTCCACTCTGGTGGGATAAGAACTAATACCTTTTTGGTTACTAAGAACAGATTCCAACCGTTAGTTGGGATCTGTTTTTTTTTTAAGTAAATTACATTGGACCCGCAACCATAATCTTTTAAGACTTACCTGGGGGCGACAGACGGCCAGGAAGAAAACAAGGACAGGTTGCAATTATTTTTCCGGATTCCAATAATTAATGATTTACCAGTATGTTTAAGCGTTATTACAGTATAATATTATTACTTTCTTCTTTCTTTTTTTCCTGCAGGGAGGAAAGTTCTTCTTTATTTACCATGCTCGACAAAAACAGCACGGGCATAGACTTTCAAAATACCTTTTTTGATGAAGACCGCTTAAACGTGGTTTATTACATCTATTTCTACAATGGGGGTGGTGTTGCTATCGGTGATATTAATAATGATGGACTTCAGGATATCTTATTTACAGGAAACATGGTAAGAAACCGTCTATTTTTAAATAAGGGAAATTTTGAGTTTGAGGATATAACAGCACGAAGTGGTATTGCTGAAAAGCAAGGATGGTGCACGGGAGCAACAATGGCAGATGTAAACGGAGACGGCAAACTTGATATCTATATTTGCCGCAGTTTAGATGTAAATCCAGTTTTGAGAGAGAATTTACTTTTTATAAATAACGGGGATTTGACCTTTACTGAAAAGGGAAGAGAATCTGGCCTTGCAGATCCCGGATATTCCACACAATCGGCATTCTTTGATTATGACAAGGATGGAGACATTGACTGTTTTATCATTAATCACTCAGTCCAGGAATACAGTGCCGGGGTGCAGGAAAAGCCTGAGCTCCGCCAGAAACACGATCCGAGGTATGCCAGTAGACTATACCGCAACGATAACGGGCATTTTACAGATGTAACTGAAGTTGCCGGAATTACTTCGAATGTTCTAACCTTCGGTTTAGGAATTGCGGTGTCAGATTTTAATAATGATGGATGGCCGGATGTTACGGTATCAAACGATTTCAATGAACCTGATTATTTGTTTATAAATAACCGCAACGGCACTTTTACTGACCAACTTTCAAAGAATATGGACGAAATTTCGCTGTATTCTATGGGCTCAGATGCTGCTGACTATAATAACGATGGCCTTGTTGACCTCCTAACATTGGATATGCAACCTGAAGACAACAAGACAATAAAAATGCACAGCGGGCAGGAGAACTATGATAAATTTCAATTCCTTTTTAACCAGGGTTTTTATTACCAGTATAGTCGCAATATGCTGCAAAAAAACAATGGCGATGGTACCTTCAGTGAAGTGGGGCAATTGGCTGGCGTTTCCAATACCGACTGGAGTTGGGCAGCCCTTTTCGGTGACTACGATAACGACGGTAATAAAGACCTATTTGTGACAAACGGATATGTAAAGGACTATACAGACATGGATTTTATGAAATACTCCATCGACAGGCTTATACGATCTCAGCACAAGGATTCTGTGGATCCCTTACCCGAATACATCCGAAAAATGCCTACCAACAGGATCGCCAATTATATCTATCAAAATAATGGCAATGGAACTTTTACAAAAAAGACTAAAGAATGGGGCCTTGATCAGCCGGGTGTGTCTTCCGGCGCAGCTTATGCTGATCTGGATAACGATGGTGATCTTGATCTTGTAATAAATAATTCAAATGATTACGCAGGCATCTATAAGAACAATGCAGTAGGCAGGTTAAAAAATAATTTCCTTCGTGTTCATCTTATGGGGAATCCCTTTAATGAAAGAGGTATCGGTGCAAAGGTCAAACTGTTTTGCAAAGGACAGGTATATTACCAGGAGGAGTCTCCGGTTCGTGGTTTTCAATCGTCATCAGATCCTGTGTTGAATTTTGGTGTAGGCCAAAACATTTTGATTGATTCAGTATTAGTGATTTGGCCAGATGATAAATTTCAAAAGCTCAATAATGTAAAGCCAAATCAAACATTGACTCTTAAACTTTCCGAGGCCGCAGGAAAATGGATTTATGATACTACTCAAAATGCAACCCAGCCTCTTTTGCAACAAACAACTTTGTCAGCTGTACAGCATCATGAAAACAAGTTTAGTGATTTTACAGTACAGACCTTACTGCCGAATTTTTTATCCCGGCAGGGACCGGATATCGAAGTAGCTGATATAAATCAAGATGGGCTGGAAGATTTTTTTATAAGTGGAGCAAAGGACCAGGCTTCGCAAATATTCATTCAGAATGCAAATGGAACATTTACCAACAAGCCGGAAGAAGCAATATCTGGCGATGCTAAAAGCGAAGATGTTGCCGCGGCTTTTTTTGATGCCGATAATGATGGTGACAAAGATTTGTATATAGCTGGAGGGGGCCTGGAATTTCCTCAGAACGATGTAGCCTACCAGGACAGGCTTTATATAAATGACGGAAAAGGCAGGTTTACCAGGAACGAAAATGCCTTGCCTCAAATGCTTGCCAGTAAGGGCTGTGTAAAAGCAGCAGATATAGATGGTGATGGAGATATGGATTTATTTGTGGGTGGCCGGGTGGTGCCGGGTAAATATCCAACTGCTCCTGAAAGTTATATTTTGATCAATGATGGTAAAGGAAATTTTAAAGATGCCATCTCAGATATATGCCCGGCCTTACAGAATATTGGTATGGTGACCGATGCGTTGTGGCTCGATCTTAATAATGATAAACGGCCGGATCTTATAGTAGTTGGCGAGTGGATGTCAATAAAAGTTTTTATAAATCAAAATGGAAAGCTCACAGATCAGTCATCTTCATATATTCATTTTGCAAGTACCGGTTGGTGGAACAGAATCTACGCTGATGATATGGATGGCGACGGCGACCTTGACCTAATCATTGGAAACTGGGGATTGAATACACAATTTCATGTAAGTGAAAAAGAACCCATGACTATTTATTACAAAGATTTTGACGGTAATGGTACAATAGATCCTGTCCTTTGCTATTATATTGAAGGAGTTTCTTATCCATATAATTCACGGGATGATTTAACGGAGCAAATTCCGGCATTAAAGAAAAAATTCCTTGAATATGCGCCCTATGCCGTTGCCACAATCCATGATATGTTTACTAGTGAAGAGCTAAAGGATGCGGCTATTTTGAAAGCAGAAAACATGCAGACCGTTTATCTTGAAAACCAGGGTAGCAAAGGTTTTTTGTTGCATACCTTACCCCTAGAGGCACAGTATTCTCCGGTATATGGCATTGCCACAGCAGATATCGACGGCGATGGTAAGAAAGATGTAATACTTACTGGCAATAATGCCTGGACAAGAATTAAATTTGGCCGTTACAGTGCCAATCATGGCGTGTTACTACTTGGAGATGGAAAAAGAGCGTTTACTTATCAGCCTCAACGGAAAAGCGGCTTGAATATCCGTGGAAATGTGAGAAGTCTCAATTTAATTAAAACTGGAAAATCACAAAGCATTATCGCAGGCGTTAATGATAGTAGTGCAGTAATGCTAAAATTACATCAATATTAGTTGCCGTTTTCTATTTGCTTTTCTTTTTCAACTTTTTCTTCACCACATCAGCCGGGTATTTTAAAGCAAGCTTTCGTATTTTATAACTGAATTCGGTAAAAGTTTCTTCCCAAAGTTTAGCTTCTTCGGGAGTGTAGTCATAAAACCCTTTCGCATTCGCGACACCTTTACCGCCATCTTTTACGATGTCGTCAATTAACTTAGGAATCTTTGTGCTATTATTTAGCGTGGGAAAAAGATCTTTCATCACGTTGTGATATGCAGGCACACCGGTAAGATCCATCCACCGGAAAACACCAACAAGTGTCATCCAATACCCTGCATTATTCCGGCAGGCCCTGTCAACATCTTCCACGGTTGCATAACCATTTTCCACGAGATAAAATGCTTCACGGTACATGGCATACATAAGGCGGTTTGTAATAAATCCCCTGATATCTTTGCGCACCAATGTTGGTTCTTTTCCCCAGAGATGGGAGAGTTCATATAAATATTCACCTTTTGTAATATCACTTTGGTCACCGCAAATGATTTCCAGGAAACGCGTCGTGTGTGATGGTTCAGCCCAATGCAATCCAAAAAAACGTTTAGGATACCTGGTTTCTTTTTGAAGGATACTGATCGGTATAGCCGAAGTATTGCTTGTGAGAATGGCGTCTTTATGAATTACCTTTTCAATTTTTTGATACACGGTTTTTTTAATATCGGTATTTTCAAGGGTACACTCTATTACCAGTTTACAATTTTTCAGCATCGAATAGTCTTCAGTGATATGAAGCCTCTTTAAATAATATTCCGGTGAATGCTTAACCAAGCCTTCCTGCCGAGACATGGATAAATGATGGAGTATTCTTTTTTTAGCGTGTATAAGGTCTGATTCAATCGGCGCAACAGCTACTACATTGTGACCGGCCATTAGCAGGCAGGTAGTAATGCTACATCCCATTAAGCCCAGGCCCACAACACTAACATCAACATCAGGTGCATGTATCTTCTTTTCCATTTAATCAATTTATTTAAAATTATTAATGATTGGTGCGATCATAATACAATCCTGCAGCTCCTAAAATTCCGGCATTTTGCAAATCTGAAATTTCTATTTTCAAATGATCCAATGCCCCGGTAAATGGAAAAGTTTTGATTTGCTTCCACATACCGTCTTTGAAGTATGGCCAGGAATGCCGTACGGAGCCGCCTAAAATAATCAATTCAACATCAAGAGCAAAAAGGATCATTTTAATTGCATTACCGAGGTGTGAACCCATTTCTTCATACATTTTTAGGGCATCTGAATTTCCGTTCTTTGCGTTTTTAAAAACGATTTCTCCATCTATACCATAAATGTTTTTAAAGAACTGGCCGCTCGAGTAATATTCATAAATATGTTCTTTGTATTCAACCATTCCAAATTCTCCTGCGCCACCATTCTTCCCGGCATATAATTTTTTATTGATGATAATCCCCGAACCCATACCCGTACCAATGGTTAATCCGATCATTGAATTGCAGCCTTTACCTTTTCCAAAATAAAATTCTCCCAGCGCGAAACAATTGGCGTCGTTGTTAATAAAAACAGGTATTTCGTACCGTTCTTCCATCCATTTCTTTAAAGGTACTTTTTTCCATGAAGGGATATTAATAACGTCAAGTACCATTTCAGTATCGGTGTCGAAAAGTCCCGGAACGCCTATTCCTATTGCTTTTATGGAATCATTCATCAGTTCATCAGTGAATAAAAACAATTTATCACGCACTTCTTCTGCAGAAGCCCTGGCATTTATTCTTTTTGAAATTATTCCTGATAAATTATTTTCTTTGACCACACCACCACGCACGTTGGTGCCACCCATGTCAATTCCTAAAATCGTATTCTTATCCATTATTTTTCTGTTAGTTGAGAAGCAGCATCGCTGTCTAAATAAACATAGAAGTGTTCATGGTTTCTCAAAATGCTTGCGGGCAATTGCTCAGATATTTCTTCTTCTAATACCTGCTGAACGATCGCAGCTTTTTTGCTGCCACTTGCTACCAGCATAACATAATTTGTATTCAAAAGAGTTGTCAACCCCAAAGTTAGCCCGTGTGTAAGCTTTTGCTCTTCTTTAAAATATTTCTGACCAACAACCTGGGTTGTGCTGTCAATTTCGGCTACATGTGTACGTGAGCCGATAGGAGTTCCTGGCTCATTCATTCCTATATGGCCATTCATGCCAAGTCCTACAATGGCAACATCTATTCCTCCATGGTGACTAATGAAATTTTCAATTCTATCACACTCTTCTTCAGCATTTGATGCTCTTCCATCAAAAAATACAATTTTATCTTCCTGTACATTCAGGGGTCTGAACAGATCATTATTTAAATGAAAACGGCAGCTACCTTCATCATTGCCACTCATGCCTGACCATTCATCAAGACTTAAAAAAGTCCATCCTGAAATATCAATATCTTTCACTTTAACCTGCCTTATCAATTCTTTATACATTCCCTTTGGTGAATCACCTGAGGCAGTACACAATAAAGGATTTTTTATAGGTTGTAAAATATTTAGTAGTTGCCCTACAGCTTTGCCCGACATCTCTTCGTAGGTATTACTAATTATTATTTTCATAATTCTTTATCTTTTTCATCCAACGCCACAAAGAATAAGGTACTAAAAAATAACTTCGCAACCCTGCTCTCTTAATTCTGTGGATGAAGTTATTTTATTTACATACTTTCTGCGCTTCCTAACCAAAGATCTATTGGTTTGGTAACCTTTGGTGTAAATGGAAGCATTATTTTTTTCCCTTCCGCTGCAGATGCGTAAGCTGCATAAATTATTTCCAGAACTGCTCTACCGTCTTCGCCGGTCACAACAGGTTTCTTATCCTTTTGCACACATTCAATAAAATGTTTCAATTCATGAGGATAGCCCTGGTTAAAGGCTTCTTCAAAAACCGTAAAGCTCCAGCCAACAGTTGTATCAGCTTTTTCCATTGCATAGCCGTAACCATTTTTACTGTATGATATTGCAGCATTTCCCATAAACAGATCAGCATATACAACACCACCGGTTCCATAAACTTCGCTCTTGTCATCCATGCCGCCATGTTTGGCCCAACTGTTTTCTGCCACAGCAGTCACGCCATTTTCAAATTCAATTATTACTACCGAATTATCTTCTGCCTTCGTCCTTTCTTTATGCAATACTGTTGACATGGTTGCATATACACTTATTGCTTTTGCATTATTTAGCATCCATCTAAACCATGCAATGGCATGACATCCCATATCCATAAGTACTCCTCCACCAGCCAGGTTAATATCATAAAACCAGTCAGAATGTGGCCCCGAGTGTTTTTCGGCTTGCTTTAGCATGTACACATCACCGATAGCACCTTCATTTACCAGTTGCCGTACTCTTTCATATTTTGGTGCAAAGCAAAGTTCTTCAGCATACATAAGTTTTACATTAGCTTTTTTACATGCATCGATCATTTCATCTGCTTCTTCAATGGTGACTGACAAAGGTTTTTCAATAATAATATGCTTGCCAGCCGATGCGGCTTTAAGAACAGCTTTTGCATGAAGAAAATTAGGTAAACAAATATCTACTACTTCACAGCCTGAATTTTGAATGATGTTATCCAGGTCATCATACCAATTTGGAATATGATGTTTTTCTGCAAAGGCTTTTGCTTTTTCCATATTTCTTGCATACACCGCTACCACATCAGCTTCCGGCACAAAGCGGTGATAACTTTCCATATGTATATCAGTAATAAAACCTGCCCCGAGAATGGCCACTTTAGTTTTTTGCATATTTCAATTTATTTTAAATAAAGGTTTTTAACATTTATCTTCTGTCAAAAATAGGGTCTGAAAATTAAGTGAATTTTTTGTTTTTGCTTTAATACTTTTTAATACCTTGGAAAATAATATCCTAATTTGAAATTTCATCTCACGATTAAAAAAACTTGTTATGCCGGACGACTCTCTGCAAGTGAATATTAATTCAAAAGGTCTTCAGAAAAATACCTTTGATGCAATAGTGGTCGGCTCAGGCATTAGTGGGGGCTGGGCAGCGAAAGAGCTTTGTGAAAAAGGCCTGAAGACCTTAGTGCTCGAAAGAGGAAGGAATGTTGTGCACCTCAAAGATTATCCAACTGCAACAATGAACCCGTGGGAATTCGAACACCGTGGAGCAATGACAGAAAAATTTATGGAAGAAAATCCATTGATCACCAAGGCTGCGGGCTTCGATGATTCCACCGACCATTTTTTTATAAAAGATAAAGACCACCCTTACGTGCAGGAAAAACCATTCGAATGGATTCGTGGCTACCAGGTAGGCGGTAAATCTCTAATTTGGGGGAGAGCTTGTCCACGCTGGAGTAAATATGAATTTATAAATCCTGCAAAATATGGATACGGCATTGAATGGCCAATAAGCTACGATGATATAGCGCCATGGTATTCGCATGTAGAAACTTTCTCCGGAATCTGTGGTAATAAAGATGGACTGGAAGCAATGCCGGATGGTGAATACCTTCCTCCGTTTGAAATGAATTGCCCTGAGAAAAATATGAAGCAACAGTTGCTTTCAAAATATAAAGACAGGTTTATGATTCACGGCCGATGGGCACAATTAACTGAGGCTAAAGATATACATCATCAGCAGGGGAGGGGGCAATGCCAGGCAAGAGACAAATGCATGCGCGGATGCCCGTTTGGCGGCTATTTCAGCTCTAACTCATCTACATTGCCATGGGCTGAAAAAACGGGAAATTTAACCATCAGACCATTCTCCGTTGTGCATTCAATTATTTATGATGACCAAAAGCAGAAAGCCATTGGTGTAAGAATAATCGACACGAATACCAAGAATACCACTGATTATTTTGCCAGGATTATTTTTATGAATGCGTCTGCGTTAAACACCAATCTTATTTTGATGAATTCAACTTCCAGTCGTTTTCCAAATGGTTTCGGAAATGACAATGGCTTGCTGGGCAAATATGTTTGCTTTCAAAATTACCGCGGCTCTGTTGGTGGCGAAGTAGAGGGTTATCTTGATAAATATTATTATGGCCGCCGCCCTTCCGAAAGTATGATGGCGAACTTTAGAAATATTCATACTAACGATATGGATTTTGTGGGTGGTTACATGGCTTTCATGGGCTGTTATCGTAATCGGGACGATGGCCAACAACTTCCTGAACAAATTGGTGGAGCTTTTAAAGATGCGTTGGCAACTATGGGAGGCTGGGGAATGTATATGTACATGCAGGGAGAAACGATCCCTAAAGAAACTAATTATGTATCATTAAGTAAAGATAAAAAAGACGAATGGGCAATTCCTTTATTGGTAACCAATGTTGATTATGACGACAATGATGAAAAATTACTTAAAGATTTTATAACCCAGGGTAGTGAAATGTTTGATGCAATTGGTATAAAAAATATAACCCAGAATGATAATCATTGGGCACCGGGAAGAGATATACACGAGATGGGCGGATGCAGGATGGGAAGGGACCCGAAGACATCACTTTTAAATGGCTGGAACCAGTTTCATAATTGTAAAAATGTTTTTGTTACTGATGGAGCCTGCATGACGAGTACAGCAAACCAAAGCCCGTCGATATTTTATATGGCGCTCACTGCAAGAGCTACTAATTTTGCAGTTGATGAAATGAAGAAAGGAAATTTATAATTTAAAAATATATCAAATGACCTATAATTTAGTTTCATATAAAAGCTTATTCTTTTTTATTCTAATTATTACAATTGTTTCTTTGGGTTGCAAACTTGCCAATAAAAAATCTTCGAATGATACAAAGAATGAAACTGCAGAAACTAAAAATGATTGGATACCATTGCTTGATGGTAAAACAACCTCCGGCTGGCATACTTATGGGCAAGATAATGTAGGTAAAGCATGGAATATTGACGATAGTGCCTTACACCTGGATGCTTCTTCAAAGGCAGACTGGCAAACAAAAGACGGCGGTGATATAGTTACCAATGACGAGTTTGAAAATTTTGACCTGCAACTCGATTGGAAAATTTCGGAAGACGGTAACAGCGGTATTATGTTTTATGTACAGGAAGACACATTAAAATATAAATACACTTGGTACACGGGCCCGGAAATGCAGGTGGCTGACAATGATAAAAATGAAGACGGAAAAATCTATAAGAGCCAGGCAGGAGATATTTATGAACTCTTTCCAACTAACTCCGTGAATTATGTAAAACCAGCAGGGCAATGGAATCATGTAGAGATCAAAGCTGATAATGGTAAACTTGATTTGTATATGAATGATCACCACACTCTGGATACCATCATCTGGAATGATGCCTGGAAAAAAAATATCGCCGGTACAAAATTTAAAGACATGCCCGACTTTGGAACTTTCAAAAAAGGAAAGATTGCTTTACAGGACCATGGTGCAGATGTATGGTATAAGAATATAAAGATTAAGAAGCTATGATTTTGCCACTAAGACGCAAGAAAAAAATTAAGGCTTTGTCTTCCCTTGTGTTTTAGCGCCTTTGTAGCTTATAAATATTTTGCTTTCAATGTACAATCTATGTACCGATTTGTTCAAGATCAACGCCTTCTAACTTTTCCTGTGTTGAACTAATTAAAAGCTGAATAAAATTATCTGATATTTCCAAAGCAGTGGCAATATCCTTAGATTCTGCTTTCTCCAGCGGGTTATGACTAATGCCTTTATAGCATTTTACAAAAAGCATAGATACGGGTGCAACGGTTGAAATTTCTACTGCATCATGACCTGCACCACTTTCCATTTCTATTACTTCTAAATCTTTTTGTTTAATCGATTTCTTCAAAAGCTTATTAAGGTTTTCATCACATGTAACAGGGCTTGTGTCCTGCATTAATTTCCATTCAAAATATACTTCTCTTTTATTGCAGATTCCTTCACAAATCTCATTAAGTTCCTCGTAAGCTCTTGCCAGCTTTTTTTTACCTCCGCCTCTTAAATCCAATGTGCAGGCGACTTTTCCCGGAATCACGTTGCTTGCCGCATGTTGCACTTCTATTTTACCAATAGTAGCTACCACATTACTTTTTTTAGAAGAGGCATAACGCTCAACCGCTAAAATAAATTCTGCTGCAGCACATAATGTATCTGTACGCAAATTCATCGGTACGGTTCCTGCATGACCTGCAACACCGGTAAATTCAATGCTTATTTTTCTTTGTCCTAAAATGCCGGTTACAATACCTGCTGCAATATCGCTTTTGTATAAAATCGGGCCTTGCTCAATATGGATTTCATAATAGCCCTTCCATTTTTCTTTTGGTATAGCATCCTTTAAAATGTTAGCATTGTCATATTGAAGGCTTTGTAAAACCTCTGCCAGCGATATGCCATTAGCATCTTTTGCCTTAAGCACACTATCATTGAAATTTCCTGTGACAACTTTACTTCCAAGATAAGAAGTGTGAAAACGCACACCTTCTTCTTCGCTAAAAGCAATTAATTCAATATTAAAAGGCATATTGGTGTTTTCTACAAGGAGATTTTCCATGAGATCAAGCCCCGCTAATATTCCCAGCGGACCGTCATATTTGCCCGCATTGATTACGGTATCGTAATGAGAACCAATTACAAAAGTCTTCGCATCTTCTTGCTCAGAATTCAATCGGCCTCTTACATTTCCTATATTATCAACATAAGTTTCAAGCCCTGCCTCCTTCATCCATGCTTCAATCTTATCACGGCATTCAACAAACGCTTTTGTTCCAAAAATTCTGCTCAGGTAGTCTGGCTCATTAGTGTACTGAGCAAGTTCCTGAATTCTTGTTTCAATTTTTTCTGCTCTTTGTTTGTAGTTTTTCATTTGTATAAAAGGAAGGTTTATGGTTTTTTATGGAGTTTTTTATTAGCGTTCGGGCATTTAATTCGCAACATATTCCATTTTTGAGAATTTCCTGGCCGCCAAGATAAGCCTGTTCTGCAAATCCTGATAATATTTCCCCACGTAAGGAGTTAATTTATTTATGCGCTGAACGATTGCTTCAGTGTTTGTATTTTTCTTTTTATCATCCCAAATAGCAAGATCTGCATCAAACCCAACAGAAATTTCGCCCTTATTTTTTTCAGGCCAATAAGTTTTGAGAAGTTTTAGGAACGCCATTTTGCTATATCAGATGCATTGCAATTTCGTTTATCAGCTGCTGTCCATAATGCGGGCAGTGCAAAATGAAGTGATGTAATGCCCCATGCCTTCATAAAGTCTCCAAAAGTATTTCTTTTAGATCCGGGGTGGTAGGCGGCTGATTCCTGCCAACAAAAACGATAATTCTGGTTTTAAGCGCCTGCCATAAAGGATCATTATTTTCTTTTTCACCAACGGGTGAAGCAGACGTATATTGTGTTCACCATCAGTAATTTCTTCAACATTGAAAAATAAATATTTCTGCCCGGTTTCAACAGTAAGCGGTAAATCTTTATCTTGGTGTATTGGGGCGGGTCAAAAAAATAGAGGAGATCTTAGATCAATATAATGCTGAAGGATTTGATAAAAATATTTTGCAAGAAATTCATGCGCCTATTCGTAGCAAATCAAAAGCCAGGCACCGCACCAAAATACCAGGAATATCGTGTTCGAATTTTTATAAGAAATCATTGTAGCTATGTCAAAATCCAGGCGTCAATTTATATCAGATACATCTAAAATTATTGCAGCCGGTGGTATATCAGGGTTTGCTCCTGCAGTTGCTTCTTTTGCCGCAACTAAAACTTCACCCGGCGATAAAATTATCTTGGGACTAATTGGTGCACGGGGGCAGGGGATGGCCGATCTGCGACAGGCTTTAAAACAACCAGGTGTTGAATGTGGGGCAATTTGTGATATTGATGATTCAGTGCTTTTGGAAAGGAGTGTGGATATACAAAAAATTCAAGGAAAGCAACCTAAACAGTATAAAGACTTCAGGAAGTTGCTGGAGAATAAAGATATTGATGCGGTAATAATCGGGACACCAGATCACTGGCATGCATACATGCTGATTGCAGCCTGCCAGACGGGTAAAGATATATATGTTGAAAAGCCATTGGCGAATAGTATTGGGGAATGCGAATTGATGGTGAAAGCGGTTCGTAAATATAATAAAGTAGTACAGGTAGGCCAACAGCAGCGAAGCGGTGATCATTGGAAAACGGCAATGGATTTAATAAAATCAGGCAAGATCGGGCAGCAGCGCAAAAGTTTGGTGTGGGCTAATTTTATCTATGGAATTGGGCAACCGAGAGTTCGGGATGAACCTGTGCCTGCCGGTGTAGACTTTGATATGTGGCTCGGGCCTGCACCTCAAAGAAGTTTTAATAGGACAAGATTTCACGGCTCCTGGCGCATGTTTTGGGATTATGGTGGCGGCCTCCTTACTGACTGGGGGGTGCATCTTATGGATATGGCACTTTGGGCAAAAAATATTAATGGAGGACCATTGTCCGCAGATGCTACAGGTGGGAATTTCGCATACCCTGATCATGCACATGAAGCATTTGATACAATGAGTGTTACCTGGCAAATGCCTGATCATACTATTTCATGGGAGCACACAGCTGGTATTGAAACAGGGCCATGGGGTCGCAATTATGGACTTGCTTTTGTAGGTAATGATGCGTCAATTGTAATAGACAGATCATCATTTGATTTTCTTCCTGAAGCGCAAAATGGCCAGTATAAAGTTGCGGCAATGCCAAGACAAAACGGGCATGATTCTCATGAAGCTCATGTGAAAAACTGGATCGATTGTTTGAGAACCCGCAAAGATCCCGAATGTCCTATTGAAACAGGAAGATGGGCTGCTTTGTACACGCATATGGGTAACATTGCTCTTCGTACCAATTCAAAAGTTACATGGAATGATGCGGGAAAGAATTTTGGAAATAATACTGCGGCGAACGAATTATTGATGCCTTTGTATCGAAAGCCATGGATGCTCCCGGACTTACAATATAAAATGGTGAACTAAAATATTCAGGGAGAAAATATGTGCGGCAAACAGCCTTGAACGGTGTTGGTTTGCCCGGAGTTCATAACATTGTAATAGAATATAATTAGCAATATCAAATTTTTTACGATTGATTCAAAGCAGTGAACAGGACAGCTGTTCTTACAATTTCTTTATCTTTCTTTTAACTTTTATGCCCGGTATATGTCATTGCATGTAAAAAAATTCTTCTGTTGATTCGACTCCAATGAAAATAGGCCTGTCTCTGAAAATGGCAAACCGATAAACATGGATTACCAATGAGGTTACGCAGTTTTTGAGGCGGGCTCTGGTAATTATAATTTTAAATGGGAATGCTGAACCAGGTAATAATAAATAATCACAGGTAAGAATATTTGCTAAAGCAAAAAATAAGCAAGCCCTTGCCGATCCCGTTACACTTGAATATGACAGTTACGTTATAGATGACAATAATTATAACCTATCATGCAGTTTTATCACGTAACACAAACCATCCAAGTTTTCAGTTTAATTATCGGTGCTTTTGACCAATGCAGCGGAAGATGACTTCAACAAAAGGATGGCAATTTTAGAATAAACCGGAATGGGCTTACTAGCAATTTACCGCTCAAAAACCTTCTGCAGCCAGTACAGTCCGGTAAGGTTTGCAAATTATATTGCCTTAATTTGAATTATACGAATTGCTTAGCTTAGAATATGTAACTTCCTGCTTTAGAATTATATCCTTCACAAAACCTGAATTGCTTCCAATGGAGCCCTGCATAAATTTTTCTAAAAAATTAATAATTGAAATTTTTTTATTGGCACTTTCCTCGGGTAGTATGGCACAGGAAAACCTGGTCTATCACACCATTAAGACAGACAAAGACGGGCATATTATTCCATGGTTCAATGCTAACCCAGGTACTTCCTTTGATCACGTTATAAACCTGGTTTGGAATTTTTGGGATACAATGCGTAGGGACCTAAATGGTATCCCATATTACATGAACCGGCAGGTTTGGAACCCGTATTATAATGATCCGCGTGGAATGGGTGGAGATCAGTTGGCAATGGCTCTATCATCATGGCGGCTACTGTATGCATATACCGGCAATGTTGATGTGAAAGAGAATATGAAATTTATCGCTGATTATTATCTCACACATGGTTTCTCACCTGCAAACGTATCGTGGTCCAATATTCCTTATCCCTATAATACTTTGGTTTATTCAGGCGTCTATGATGGCGATATGATATTAGGAAAAGATTTTACACAGCCTGATAAGGCCGGATCGTTTGGTATTGAGCTGTTGCGATTGTACAAAATGAACAATAATGAAATCTATTCAAATATTACGGACAAAATGTATTTGCAGGCAGCAATTAATATTGCCAACACTCTTGCGAAACATACAAAAGACGGTGACAAGGATCATTCGCCTTTACCATTCAAAGTGAACGCAATAACGGGTGAAGTGGGCGTTTTAATAAGCTATGGAAAGAATGGAAAAGTGGAAGGACTAAGTAACTACACTACTAATTGGAGTGGAACGTTAGAATTGTTCCTGGAATTGCAGAAATTGAAAACAGGAGATGTTCGGCTATATAAATCTTCTTTTGAAAAAATTATAAAGTGGATGAAGAATTATCCTTTAAAGACAAACAGGTGGGGACCTTTCTTTGAAGATATTTCCGGTTGGAGTGATACGCAAATTAATGCAATAACTTTCGCTCAATTCATGATGAATCACCGGGAGTATTTTCCGGATTGGAAAACGGACGTAAAAAAAATATTTAATTGGGTCTATGAAAAATTGGGCAACACAAATTGGGAGAAATACGGAGTAACTGTAATAAATGAACAAACTGTTTACCAGACGCCTGGTAATAGTCACACATCAAGGCAGGCGTCAGCGCAACTTCAATATGGATTACTTACCGGGGATACATCTTATTATACTCAGTCAGTGCGGCAACTTTCATGGGCAACATACATGGTGAATGATGATGGCAGGAACAGGTATCCCCAGGATGAAAACTGGCTTACAGACGGATATGGCGACTACGTGCGTCATTATTTAAGGTCAATGGCAGTGGCTCCTGAACTTGCGCCGGATGAAGATCATGTGATTTCCTCAACATCAGTTGTGCAGCAGGCAATTTATAAAGGAGAATTTTATAAATTTCCATTCCTGCCAGTGAAAGATACAAATAATTTTGTGTTACGGTATAGCGTATACGACAGAGAAGGGGAAGAAAAAGTCAGGTTAGCAAAAAGGCCATCCGAAGTTCTGTTTGATGGTAAAGTAGCTTCAGGCACCGATGAAACATATGAATGGAAGCCTCTTTTGAATGGAGGGGTTTTGCATATTAAAAGAAATAAAGCAAGTAATGTTACTATTTTAGAATAATTATTTTTAGATATCAAAGCAGTAAAAAGATGGATGGGTGCTTTAACTGAATGGAATCTAATGGCTGGTTTAAACGATAAAAATAAAAATGCAAGGGCAAATCTCCATCGCCAACACTATTTTACAGAGACTTTCTTGAAATAAAACGAAAAGGATTTCTTAATTTTTCAGTTTTTTGCTCAAGAATAAATCTTGCAGCAGTCTCACCCATTTTATGATGATCGGTTGATATAACGGAAATACCGTCTAACAGAATTTCTTTTAATGGCGTGTCATTGTAGGATATGATGCCGATGTCTTTGCCAATTTTTAATTTTTGATTGCGGCAACATTTAATAATGTTGGCTAAATCAATCTCCTCAATTACAACATACACTTGTTTTAATTTTAATACTTCATCATCATTCATGCTGTCAAAAACCTGGTATTTAAAATCATTTTGAAGACAAAACTTTTTAAAACCATCAATAATTTCGGGAGGATAAATAGTCCCGGGATGAACCATAATCAGCTCATCATAATTTCTTAAAGAATCCAATTGTGTTTCCATTGCTTCAGCAATATCATTTTCAAAGTCCTGGTAAACTGCTGCATAATTTGCGGTGCATCCCAGGTCCTTATCTAATAAAATCAATTGTTCCGGTGGAATCTGCCTGATAATTTCCGCGGCCTTATCCGAATCAGCGTAAAAATGAGGCATTATCGCATAGTAATCATATTCACCGAGCCCGGTAAGTACGATATCCTCAAATACCTTAATATTAGAGTGGTGAATTTTTAATTCAACATGTCCTTTCGTTCCAAGTGTTCTTACAAAAGATTCATAGATCATTTTTTTGTAGGAACTTAATTTATTAAAAATTAGTAAAACGTTATAACGATTTATAAGATCGGTACGGTTTATATAAAATCCTTTGCCTTTTACTGCGGAAAGAATTTTATCTTTTTCTAAGAGGTCGTATGCTTTTTGAACTGTGTCACGGGATATTAGAAACTCATTGCTTAATTCATTGATCGAAAAAACCCGGTCTCCTTTTTTAACCCTGCCCTGCTTAATGGCCTTGGTAACGCTATGTACTATTTGAAGGTACTTTGGGGTTTTACGTGTGGAGTCAATTTCAAAAAAAGTTTCCATGCGATCGTAATATTAAAAGCCAGACAACAAGTACAAGCAGTTTATAGAAAGGAATTGTTGTAAATATAAATTATTTAAGATAAAGTTTGCCAGTTTACCGGACTGAATTGTGTGGAGTTTATCCTTCTTATAGTATTAAAAAACGGGTTGGTTCCAGCTTCTTTCTAATTGATTTCAATGCTTTACCAGATAAGCAAATGAATTTAAAAGCGATGTAAAATTTGAGGATATTTCAAAAAAGGAGCCTTTAAATTGAACGATAAAATAAAGGCAATTCAAAGATTAGCAATAATAAGGATAGCCTGTGGCACGACCTGTTTATTGGAGGAGCTGGTAAAAAAAGAATCCAAATGGCTATAATCTTCATCGCATTAAACGGTATTGAACTCACTGTAGGCATCTTCGGATTTCATTTTCTCCCTATGAACTATTATTTCTCTTTCCTTGCTTAGTTTATGCATTTCAAGTTTTGTCTCGGAATCTAATATGTTTTCCTGGACATCGTTTCTTATTTTCAATTCAATTTCATTTAAGTATTCATCATAAGGTCCTTTGCTGGTAAGGCCTTTCCATGTAACCGGCAGAATGTCCACTAAAATAAAAAAGAAAATCAGGAACAAAGTTGTGATGTATATAATGGGATTGGAATCAGTCAGGCGGCTTAATGCTTTTTCTCTTTCCAGGTAATCCCTGCTAAAAGTAAGCTGGTTTATTTTCGACAACCTTGAGGAATCTATTTTTGCAATCGCGATAGTGTTTTCAGTCTTTTTTGTTTCGTTCGATTTTTTTGTTGCCGCTAAATCATTATATAACCTGTTGAGGTAAGCCGTATCATATTTAAAAGTTGGCCCCTCACCGGATTTGCCCGTCGTCCTGTCATCACCACGAACAACTCCTTTAATTTCATCATGAAGAATCCCTTCCTGTAAATGAATTGTATCAGAAAGGCCTTTTAAATTCTTGTCGATTGTATCAGTTTCAAGCTGTAAGCTATTTTTCTGCAGATGAAAGACATTTTCGATGCTATCCACCTTCGCATGGGCTATTTCATCCATGTTCACATTAATGCTTTCATGAAAATAAAGTAAGACTAACGGGTGCGCTACGGCTATGCCTACGAAAGCAGAAAAAATAAGTCTTGATAAAAAAGTAATGGAAGTAACATCTTTTATCACAGATCCTTTCTTCCTGAAAGAAGATATTATGAACCTGTCGAAAATAAGGACAATAAGAGCCCAGGTAATCCCTGCAAGGACATACAGGTATGGGTTATCTGTAAACGTTGAGATTGCATATGTCATAGAAAATAAGCCGAGTGTAGCGGGTACCAGCACGAGGGCGCCAAATCCTGCATGTTTAATATGTTCTGAGCGTGGGCATCTTTTGAGAATGTCTTCATCTGAGCCTGCGCATAAAATTAAAAAGCGGTATAATGCTGATTTCAAACGATGTGATTTTTATTTGTAAATAAAATCTTTTACATATTCTTCCTAACTCTAAAGTCTTTGCATTAAAGTTTTAGATGTAGAACTATGATATTGTTCGGTTGAAGTTGAAGAAAATAAAAGTCAAAAGTAATGAGAAAGATTTGGGATGTCAAGGGCATTAACAGAACTTTTGTATTTGTGCTAGCTCATGATTGACTGGTCTATTTCAGGCTAAATACTTTTATCAAAATAGCAAAAAAATACGTGGCCTGACCGCAGGCTATAAATCCCCCGCTGAAGGGGTTCCTTAAACGCTTGTTATAAAATAATTACCTCTTCCTTATCATTTTGGATTCCCACTTTTTATTTTGTTGGGATCAAAGTTGAATCCCTGTGTAAAACTAACGTTATCGAGTATTCGATTATATGTATGTAAAGAAATTTTCCTCTTCAACATGTAAACGCTGCTAATTAATCCTTTTTCAAAGGCTAAATTCTTCCTTGGCCATCACAAAGGATACATTATAAAACGCTTTATCGACAAGGGTTTGTCCGATAAATCACTGCTCTTAACATGAAAAGGAATTGGATAAGTTAGTTTGCGCCCCGATTTTCACCATGGTACTTTTACACCATGATTGCTTGAAATGAAGAACAATTATTAATCTTCAATCTAAAATTTGACTTTACCAACCAAGCATTAAAAACAACGAAAATGGTGACAATGGGTTTATTTACCCTTTGTACAATTGGATTATCCCACGCGACTTATGCGGGTGTAAGAAGTGACAAACCGATCGAATTTAAATTTATCGGAAAAGATCATAACAGCCCCGTATTTCAGCTGAATCTTAACAACGATGGTGCGGAAGTTTATACCATCACGATAAAAGATGCAAACAGCTATGTTTTGTATTCTGAAAGAGTAAAAACAACGGAAGTTAATTACACCAGGAATTACCGCCTGGATGTTGATGATTCCGATTTATGCTTTAAAGGATCTGGCGTGAAGGTTGAGATAAAGTCCGCAAAAACAAACAAGACCCAGGTTTACAAAATCAGTTCACAGAAAACTGTGAAGGAAGATATCATCGTCGCTAAATTATAACTTTAGGTCATGTAATTAAATCCCTATCAAAAGTATTAAGACCTGTCGCTGAAAACGGCAGGTCTTTAGTTTTTTAAAGGGGCTTATCTTATTGAAGCTTGCGGGTTTATCTTTTTGTTACTTACTTTCCTAAATTAAGCGGTTGCAATTTTTATAGTTGGATACCCTCTGCTGCATTTTGCTCTCCTTTACTGCTTTTACGCTTGAATAATGAAGCATCAACGTTTCCAAAACGATAACTCAGATTAAGGCGTAACATTTGCGGATCACGAAGCCGGCTGTAAGTCTGGATGAAATAATCACTGCTGGAATATTGACTGTTGATGCGTGTTTTAAAAATGTCATTAATGCTTAATGATACCGAAGCCGCGTTATTTTTCAGGAAGCTCTTTTTGAATGCAAGATCCATTCCCCATGATGAGCTGATATAGCCTTGTGAAGAGCTTTGGCTTTGCATCATTGGGGGGCCGCCCATTGCCGGGTTGTTATTTACCGGCAGGTTGGTTTTTGATTGGTAGGTAGTGGTAAGCTGGATTGCGAAATTGGAAGGTAATTTAAAATTACTGTTGAACTTTCCGAACCAACTCCATAATGCACCTTGTGATGTTGCACTTATATTATCGGTGTTCACTTTTGAATTATATATGTTTAAATTGGTACTTATATCCCACCATTTGCTGAGGTAGTTTTGTGATGTTATTTCCGCACCAGTTGCATAGCTTGAATTGGCATTAATGTATGTATTGAGCAGGTCTTCATTTCCTGTTATTGGATTTATATCCTGGGTTAAATAGCGGGTTATTAAATTATTGGTGTGCTTATAATATATAGAACTTAAAATAGTATTGTTGCCTTTAAAAGTTTTTAAATAAGATAGTTCAAGTGATTGTGTAAATTCCGGCTGGAGATCAGGATTGCCCTTTGTAATATTTAATTTATCTGAGTAATCCGTAAAAGGAATTAGCTTGAAAAAATTGGGCCTGTTTATACGCCTGCTATAACTCAGTTGTATCTCCTGTTTATTACCTAACTTCTGACTTAAAAAAGCGGAAGGAAAAAGACTAATGGGGTAAGCGTTTTTAAATTGTTCGCCTGTGTTTGTAAGGGTCCCCGTATAATCTGAACTCTCGGCACGCACTCCCAGCTTATAACTAAAATCTTTTATACTACTGCTCAGTGTAACATAACCCGCATACACGTTGTCAGTATTTTTATAATCGCTTGTGGCAGATGGAATGATTACATAATCATTCACCGATGCATCATATAAATAGTTATCATTTAAATTGATCCTGCTACGGATGGCCGCCCTGACGCCTGTTTCAAGTTTGGTTATTTTACTTAAAGGCTTTACAAAATCAGATTGTATCACAAAATTTTTATCAGTACCACCGCCAATAGTTTTCTGCAATTCAGTATTAGAAACAGTACTACCGCTACCTGAAAAGTAGTTACTTGTGATTAATGAATTGTTATCCATCTTTCCGCCAAAATAATTAGCATCAATAGTTAGCTCTTGCCCTTCTTTTGGAAATAACTGCTTAAATCCAAATACTAATCCCTGGCCATTGAACTGGCGTGTGCCGGTAGTGCTCCGCTGACTTAGGCTGGTTATTTTAGCATTATTATATAGGCTGTCTGTTGATATATCAATGTGTTCATTTGGATTGAATTCGCCGTGAACCTTTATCCCTGTTAATGATAAAGTCGTCCTGTTGGTTATGAAATAATCAAGGCCAAGCTTCCCAAAGAGAAATCCGCCTGTTGTCCTATTGTAATTGTTTTGAGATATAGTTGTTTGTGGAACGTCTAATAAATTTATGCGGTCTGTAGTACCTGTAGTTCGTCCTTTATTCTGGTTGCCATTGATGCTGGCGAAAATGTTTATTTTATTCTGGCGGGTGCTAAAATCAAATCCGCCATTTAGTGCGCCACGCTTATCGATACCTGCTCTTACATTGCCATTGTATCCTGTTTTTTTATTTTTCTTCAATACAATATTTAATATACCTGCGCCACCTCCTGACGCGTCATATTTCGCCGAAGGATTGGTAATTACTTCAACACTTTCTATAGCATCAGCCGGTATCTGGTCAAGACTGAGTGTTGTTGGCCGGCCATCAACAAGCAACTGTGGCGCACTATTGCGTACAGTAACATTGCCATCTATGTCAACATTTACAGATGGTACATTTCTCATTACATCTACCCCGGTGCCACCTGCACTCATAATATTTTTTTCTACATTAAATATTTTTTTATCGGCACTAAGCCTTATGCCTGGTGAAGCAACTGCAACGGTTACGTTCTGCAACTGCTTTGCATCTACCGTTAATTTTATATTGCCAAGGTCTTTGTTGAAAGAAGGCATTGCGCCTGGTGATACAGGGGCAGCACCCTTTTCTCTTTTGGGTAAAAAAGAAACATTAACATCAGTGGCCTTATACCCGCTGTTACTTATTTTCAATTGAAGGTTAGCCATAACAGGAAGTTCATCAAAATTAAAATCGCCATTATTTTCTGTAATTACTCCTTTTAATAATACCTGTTTCATTTTTTTTGTAGCTGTATCCATTCTGCTCTCCATTATTATTACTGAAGCACCACTCATAGGTTTCTCATTTTCATCAATCAATTTACCGTATACACGGCCAATATTTTTGGGCGTTTGCATACCACTATTCATTCCGGCGTTCTGTGGCGTTTGCGCATAAAGGCTAAATGAAATAATGATTATTGTAAAAAGTAAAAGAATTTTTTTCATGCGTTGTTGATTTGAGCACAAATGTAATTTGCGATCCATGCATATTTTGGAAAATGCGATATGCAGCCAAAATGTTGCGACGAAATGAGATTTTTTTTGCAGGAAATAAATGTAAAGAAAATTAACCTACATCCGGTTTGTCAGGTTAGTTACCGATTCACGATAACTATCGCCAACAGGGAGTTCCAACGCATCAATAAATACACTTGATTTTCGAATGGCTGTAATAAATGCGACAGATACGATATAGGATTTGTGTATGCGAATAAATTCAGGAGTAGGCAACTGTTCCTCAATGGTCTTGATGGGCATGCGTGTAATAACAGGGCGTTGAGAACTTTTGAGGTGTATTTTAATATAGTCTTTGAGGCCTTCAATATATACTATATCAGCATTCGTAACCTTAAACAGGCTGTAATCAACATTTACAAAAAAATAACCTGGCGAATTTGAAATGACGGTGTTTTGTTGCGATTTTAAGTCAAATAATTGTTTTGCTTTATTACATGCTTTTATAAAACGGTCCAGGGATACAGGTTTTACCAGGTAATCAGTTACATCAAGGTTAAATCCATCTAATGCATATTTTTCATAAGCCGTAATTAAAATAATCATCGGGGGTGCCGGTATTGATTGTATAAATTGTAAGCCTGTGAGACCTGGCATTTGGATATCAAGAAATAATAAATCAATAGTTTCCCCCTGCATGATTTTCATGGCTTCCATAGCATTATCGCATGTGGAAACCAATTTAAGAAAGGGCACTTTGCTTATATTATCTTCAAGCAATTCCAGGGCTAATGGTTCATCGTCTATTGCGAGGCACTTTATTATCAGGCAATATTTATTTTTAAAGATACCTTAAAGAGGTTATTTTCCTTTGAAATAAACAGCTCATGTTGCGAAGGATGTAAAAGTTGCAATCTTCGGTGAACATTGGCTAAGCCAATTCCACTTGCCTTATCTTTTATTTCATGCGAAGCAGCATCATATTTATTCGACACATTAAAATAGAGCATATTGTTTTCGGCCTTAAGGTCAATATCAATTTGTGGATTATTTAAATAACCTGTTCCGTGCTTAAATGCATTTTCCACGAATGGAATAAGCAACATCGGTTCAATATGATACATTTTATCAGTCGGGTGCATGTTTACATTGATAGTTACTTTTTTCCCATAGCGTTGCTGCTGCAGATCTATATAGCTTTGAAGGTATTCCTTCTCTTTTTCGAGCGATACTTTTTCTTCATCTGTTTCATAAAGCATGTACCGCATAAGGGAAGAAAGCTTTATCAGTGATGGTTCCAATTGATCAGATTTTTTACGGGCAAGGGCTACCATATTATTAAGCACATTGAACATAAAATGCGGGCTCACCTGGGAGCGCAATAAAGACAATTCTGTTTTGAGATTTTCATTTTCTTTTTCTTTCTCAAGCTGATCTGAAATTATTTTATCCCTGATAGTTTTGTAGGCGATACTACAGGCGAGTATAAAAATAAAAATAAATGTGCTGAAGAACAGGTGGCGGTTAAAAGTGAAATTTATATCCGGTTTCGCGAAATTGGGTGCATCCCAAATTTTCGCAACTTTAAGCAGTAGCTTTAAATCCATATTTAGTTAGTTGTATTATTTTAGCCCATTGATGATTTTTATTTATTACTCTAAGGTTAATCATACTTTGCGCACCTTTTTTACCCCATCGCTGCCCTGATAGTTTCATCCTTTTTTGTATTACTGTCCTATGAGCAGATTCTATTGCTCCCGATCCTATTATGCCGCATCCTGTTTGTTTGTAGTTTTTATAATCCATCCTTTCTGAATTAGCCTGGTAGTAGGCGATTAGTTTTTCAGCTTCCTGATTAGTATTTTTTGATAACGCCCTTATGTTTTTTATTACTTCCCTTACCTGGCTATTTAATAGTAATTCTTTTTGGGTGACTGCCCATTGCTGCTCTGCTATTTTATCTTTAAAAAAGCTTTTGCTAAACTCATGTAAGTGTTCGCAGGCATGGTAATAATCTAAAATAGAAATAGCATGGGGAAAGGCATCCTCTACCCAATTTTTAATCCAGGGCGCACCGTCCGATATAAAGATTAACCGGTTATCCGATAGATCATAAGATTCTATTAAATCATCCATCATTTTAGTAAAATCTTTACTGCTGCCCAAATGGGCTATATATTGTGAATTGCTTATCCAGCCTTGCTTTGATCCAGCATGTATACAGTCTGAACTTTTAAAAAATCTTCCCAGCTTCACCTCTTTCCAGCCATCTTCACGGGTAAGTAACATAGAGCCGTCTGCCTGCACGTAAAGCAGTTCTTTTTCTTTTAGCGGGGTAAGTGTCCGACCGGCATGTACATCTGGTTCCACCGCCTTTCCATACCTATCAGTAAGCCGGTGGATTTGGGTGCTGCCTATTTTTACTCCCGATAATTTTTCCAATACCTCACTACAATTTTCATAGCAATCCATTTGACCGACATACACTATTTTTTCCTGCAATAGCGGACTTATTTGAAATCCATTTTTTCCTTCACTAAACGGATGCCTGTTGGCAATCGTTATTTTCCCAAATTGGGTAAGTGTTTTTTTTTACGCTTATCAGCGGGTAAATCACTTAAATTTTTTTCCAGTACTTCTTTGCCCATATCTTTCATAATATTTACAAACTCGCTTTCATAATCGTAGAAATTATCTATCTTATTAAGTGCCTGTAGTTCATCGTAACGCCTGGCTGCTATGGCCAAATATTCTTCCTTTGTCATAATTTATATGGTTGGTTACCTAAATTTACTATTTTATGACTTGCGAAAATTTGGGCTGCACCCGCGAAATTCAGTCTTACAGTCCAAATGATCAAAACAAAACATACAAATGAAAAGAGAATTGCGAATGTGTAAAAAGCATACTTTTTTTTATATAACAAGCGAGGAATAAGAAGCAAAGCATTCAGGTAAAAAAAAGAAACCAATAGGACATCACTGATTCGTGAAATAATAAAAATGGTGGTTGGATCTGCCGGTTCAGGTCGCTTTACATCGTTGGGATTGTAAGATGGCCGTAACAGGTATGGAAGTGAAAACAACAGTATCCATGCACCTGCATGTATCAGTATAGTTACCCATTTTTTTGTATGCCATTCTTTTTTCATAGTGCCAAAATAGCAATAAGAGGGATATAATATATACCTGGATAAAAATGCTGCGACCAAACGGGGGTTTTCAGCGACAGTTAAAAGAATATGAGCAGTAAATTTTTATTTGAGTTCCTATTTTAGAAAATATGTGCCATTAGTTTGAAAAAATGGAGCAGTGTTATACAATAATATTTTTTCACCTGCGTTTTAAAAATATCATTAGTTATTGTTTTGAATATTAAGTAAAGCCACCCCGATAAGGGGTGGCTTTTTTATGTCCACGAGATATTCCCTTACTTACAATTGTTTCTAAAAATTTCCACAACCGATTTGAATATGCTTTCTTTGTAAGAAATTTACATCATGGAAATTATACCCTTATTAATCAAAGAAATGGAGCAGGAATCTGATGCCACACGTAAGATGCTAAAGCTGGTCTCAGCAAGTAATTTTGATTACAAGCCACACGAGAAAAGTATGGCCATGAAGCAGCTCGTAGTGCATATTGCAGAGTTGCCATCATGGGTAAAGATGGGCCTGGAAACAAGTGTATTGGATTTTGCAGAGGCTGGTTATGAGCCCACGCCTGTAAGTAATTCTGAGGAATTACTGGCATTATTTGAGAAGTCTTATGAAGATGGCAGATCTGCCCTGGCTTCAGCAAAAGAAGAAGATCTTTTACCTGATTGGACCATGCGTATGGGTGAAAAAATCTTAAATGTTTTAACGAAATACGAAGTTATCCGCCACGCATTCGCCCAAACGATACATCATCGTGCCCAATTAGGTGTTTATTTACGATTGCTCAATATTCCTATACCAGGCACATATGGACCGAGCGCAGATGATAGTAGTTTTTAGATAGAGACCATCGCGGGGATTTTTCAAAAACGCTTATTTACGAATAGGATTGGTTGCATTGCTTTCTCCATTTTGCATTACGCCTTTATTGTTTTTTGAGGTGTCCTTTGGCGTAAGACCAGGCTCTATGGTAACAGGAGTAACAGGAACTTTTTTGCCAAAAGTAGAATTAGGGGCAATTTCTTTTTCATGATCAAGGTTGGCCGGGTCATTGTGTTCCGTAGCGCAATGATGAATGGTTTGCTGTGGAGGAGCATTTTTATCAATAGTATGCACATGAGTCTTGGGTGCGGTATTCGGTTTTCTCAGGGATTGCGGCGTGCCCGGTTTACCATTCCTTGTGCGGATACTATCTTTCATCTGTCCATAAGAAATAGAAAAAAATAAACATGATGCAAATAATGTGGTGAGTTTCCTTTTCATAATATGGGTTTAGCATTATTTATGAAGAGAATATTATGCCAGTAATTGAAGGGATTAGCGCCTGAATCAACAGCAACATTATAGAATCTATTCGTTGAGGTACCTTCTTAACGGCCGTAGGTACTTCACACCTTTGGATGTTTTGAACCTCGTGGGTATTTGCTGCCAGCCCCCATTTTTATTTGTCCAGGCTATGAAGTGCAGGTGCGGCAGGAATGAATAACCCGTTTTGCCGCTTAGTGCGATAAGCTGGCCCTGCTTAACCGTATCTCCAAGATTCACCAATACACCATTTTGCTGAAGGTGCCAATAGCCTGCTTTTGTTTCATCATCATGTTGGATCACTACAAGGTTAGCATCCTTGCGGTATTTTTTATTTCTGCCTCCTTTGTTATGTTGTTCTTCCAACCTTATTACAACACCTCCCCTGGCGGCGTACACCTCAGTTCCCTTTTTCATTTTAAAATCAAGCGCCGCCCTGTTTTTATGGGAGAAGTTGCTAAAGTAACCTTGTATTACTCTATGAGATGTTCCCTTTGCATAAGGTAACGAATACACGTAACTGGTATCATCTTTTATTTTCCCTTTTTGTAAAAGAAGTGCTGTGTTGCGCATTGGATCCTTACTAATATAACAGCTTGTAACCGGTAAAATCAATATAAAAAATATGGTGAATTTCGTTAGCAGTTTTATTGTAGCGTTATATCGGGATTGTATCAAAGGCATTGCTTATTTGAGATTAAAAACCCTGTTATGCCTTCCAAATATTTTTTTCATAAAAGAATAACAGGCAATTGATTGTTAGAGCATGCCTGAAAATAATTAAATTGTATCTTATGAAATAATTTAAAAAATGACGGATAATATTGAACGAAACTTAGACCTGGTCAAAAAAAATATTAAGATGAGATGTAAGCCAATATTATTATGGTTTCTATATTTATTTCTTGTTGTATCAGCCACTGCGCAACATAAAAGCTCGGCGTTTCACGTTATTGCTTTTTACACAGCAAAGAATGACCTGGCTCACATAAGTTTTGTGCACGAAGCCAATAAATGGTTTGGTTCCATCGCATCCAAATATCATTTTACATATGATTCCGCCAATAACTGGAATAATCTAAATGATAGTTTTTTATCAAAGTACCAGGTGCTACTTTTCTTAGACACACGTCCTGATTCAACAGCGCAGAGAGAAGCATTTAAAAAGTATATGGATAATGGTGGCGCCTGGATGGGATTTCATTTTGCGGGCTTTGCGCTTACTCCATCAGCATACCCGCAAAACTGGGCCTGGTATCATGACGAATTTCTTGGAGTCGGGGAATATAAAGGAAATAGCTGGAGACCCGTTTCTGCGATCTTGCGTGTTGAAGATCACTGGCACCCTGTAACAAAAAATTTACCGGCTACATTTAAGTCAGCGCCAGGCGAATGGTACAGTTGGGAAAATGACTTAAGGACTAAGAGCAATTTCAAAATACTCCTCTCAATTGATCCATCCAGTTTTCCTTTGGGTACCGGCCCCAAGCTTCATGAAATATGGCATAGCGGGTATTATCCTGTAGCCTGGACCAATATTAAATATCGTATGCTATATATGAACATGGGCCACAATGATATGGACTATGAGAGAAAATTTACTTCCGGAGAAAATGCTCCTGTTATGGAATTGTCATCCACATTTAGCAGCAAACTTCAAAACCAATTTATAATTGATGCACTGTTATGGTTGGGAAAGAAAAGCAAATTGTAAATGCTCTTTAGTTAAGAGGAGAATGACCGCCTGGCGATTTCCCTCCCAGAAGCTTTGATGGCCTTATAACCTGCAGATCTATTTGTAAAAAAACACGTGCCTTGCGGGAGAATTGTTGAACTTTTAATAAATGACCTGTGGTAAGTTTGTTCTATAAACAATAAGCAATGGAAAATTAATGTCATTAACCCCGTTCGCAAAATTTAATGAGATAAATTATTTATGAGACCTGGGTGCCAATTTTTTAGCAACTATAAAGCGGAAGTTGCCGGTAGGCAGAAAATATTCTTTTGAAGAAGATTCACTCCCCGTATATAAAGCATTGCCGGTAATATTGGCGCTTACACTCCATGTGCTGCTGTTGTAACCAAGGGCACCTTTATATATCCCGCCGGGAATCAAGCTTGTTTTAGTTTTTTTATCGCCATTTCTTTTTTCACTTGAAAAATTCACATCAATACTTCCAATCGCCGACCCCGTTATAAAGAAATGCTTACTTATCACTAACGTATAAGCATAGCCTATGCCAGGCCCGATGCTAAAAAAATTTATTTTATCAATACCTGCCTGCTCATATAAATTACTTACCATGGCAGGTACCAAAACACTATCGCCTTTTATCGAGCCAAAGTAAGCCTCTCCCCCAAACAGCAATGAGCCTGCGGACTTGGTTTGCCAGTCGTTTGTTGTAAATGCCGCCCGGTAAGAAAATTTATGGGAATTAGGAACTCTAAAAACAGACAATCCAACTACATTTCTTTTAAAATCGGGACGCACGTAATAGTCGGGCATGTTAAGCCCGTTATTCTTTTTCGGATCAAGATAATATCCTTTACGAAAGCTCCCCAATAGATCTACTGCCCATTTGTGCGGATATAGGTGAAGTTGAAGATCAAGGCCTTTGGTTTTTCCTTTGCCATTTTCTTTATATAAAAAATTAAAACCGTATGATGCATTTATCCCTAAACCATTATAAGCAAAGCCGGCACCAAGGTTTAATTTTGAAGCCGATCTGTAATTAAGATCCTTATCAGTACCTGAAGAAATTGTAAATGGTGCAAATTTCTGCATCAGGTAAAGATCAAGCATTAGCCTGTCAGGATAGGTAATATAATACCCGTTATCAACCGACTCTTTTTTTTGAGCAAGGCTGCTATATGGGAGCGACATTGCAATAAAAATTAAAGTAAAAAATAAGCAGCTATAGTTTTGATATTTTTTCACTTGATTAAATTTTTGCGTTTGTAATTAGTTTGGATTTAGTACAAAAATATAATTGTTATTGAATATTTATGTAATATGGTTTACACTTCTTTCAAACAGGAAAGTGATTGGAACTATAAAGCTGCATTGAATGGTGATACTTATGGATGCGGCTTTGATGAAATTTCTCTAACGCGTAATATAAGAACCTGGAAATTATTTTCGATAACGCCTCGTATAGTGTCTTAATGCTGCTTTAAAAAATCCCCGGAATTATTGGCTGCTAAAAATAAAAAATCTGTTTCTTTGCCCTGAATGTCTTTATTTATAACATCACTTAATTCGGGAAGCAATGGAAATTGCTATTACGTAGGCAACGAAAGGGAAGCTATTCTTGTAGACGCGGGAATCTCCTGCAGGGAAATAGAGAAACGTATGAAACGATTGGGTTTGCATATCCAAAAAGTAAAAGCTGTTTTTATTTCACACGAACATTCAGATCATATAAAAGGGATAAATGTATTGAGCAAAAAATACAATCTCCCGGTTTATACAACAGCAACAACTCTTTCACATGGTGGTTTTAGCCTGGAAAAACATTTGGTCAGGCAGCTCATTGCGCATCAACAAGTTGTTATCGGCGACATTTCTATAATTCCTTTTCCAAAACCTCACGACGCATGCGATCCCTACAGTTTTATTATTTGCAGTAATAAAATTAAAGTGGGAGTATTTACCGATATTGGTGAGTCGTGTGATCAGTTAATCATCTATTTTAAGCAATGCCATGCAGCCTTCCTCGAAGCAAATTATGATACCACGATGCTTGAAAAGGGTAGTTATCCATATTATTTAAAGAAACGTATTTCAGGAGGGAAAGGTCATCTTTCTAATGGGCAAGCATTGGATATCTTCATTAAGCACAGGCCTGCTTACATGAGTCATTTGTTTTTATCACACCTTTCCAAAAATAATAATTGCCCGGTATTGGTTGAGGAACTCTTCACTAAACATGCAGGTGGAGTGCAAATAATTATTGCCTCAAGATATGTGGAAACACCTGTTTATCATATCAGGAGTTTAAGTCGCAGTAAAAATAAAATCAGCTCGCCGCGAACCGCTCCGCATCAATTGGCATTTACTTTTTAGAAGAAGAACGAATCATAATTAAAATTTTGACTCTGCAATTTTACATTCCGGTTATAGCGTGTTAACCACTTCCAGGCTTAATCATTAAATACCCTGATCACTTTTACTAATCTTGTTGCATAATATGTACTCATACCTGAAATAATAACGCCGATTGATTTTCCCGAAGAGGAATGGATAAATTTAATTTTACCATTATCATTGCCTGTAATAAAACCCATATGCCCTACGATCCAGCCGGTAGTATCAGTACTCGTAAAAAGAATAAGGTCGCCTTTTTTACTCTTTTCCAGTGGCACTGGTAATCCTGCATTTGTGAAATCCTTTGATATTCTTGGAACCGAAATATCATAATGATTGAAAACATAGGTTATAAACCCGGAGCAATCAAATCCCTTTTCTTTTATCGCGGATCCATATTTATAAGGTATGCCGATGAGTGTTTCCGCAAAATCAACCACCGCATTTGGGTTTACATCTTTTGTATTGATTGTCCGGGCCGGGATTGGCTTGTTTGATTCAGCGATTCTTGTTGAATTTGCCTGGATATCAGTAGTTTCTTTTTTTATTCCAGGGTTTCCCGTTGATCCGGATTTACGCGATGAGCTGCAAGACTGTAAAAAATATAAGACAAACAATATTGCTGCTGCTCCGGCAAAATATTTCATGCCTAAAAATAAATACTTACTCTAATAAGAAAGTCATAATATTATTAACAGGCCGCTGATTAAATTTTTTTGAATAGCAATCCTCTCTTATATTTGCAATCCCAAAAATAATGGGAGCATAGCTCAGTTGGTTTAGAGCATCTGCCTTACAAGCAGAGGGTCCGCGGTTCGAACCCGTGTGCTCCCACAGAATAGTAGAGAGTTTCAGGCGTTTAAGTTTGAAGCTCTTTTTATTTCCAGCCAATTTCCAAGCATTTTAGAC
>JBKJRY010000351.1:0-35028 GCA_046593045.1 Chitinophagaceae bacterium
GTTTGAAAAAACCGAAGGAATTTTTTTTGAAAAGCTTATCAATGTTCCGGCTATAATGAAAAGAACTCAACAATATTTAATCACCAAAAAATGGTCAACCTATTTCAGTACAAGACATACCTTTGCCCCCTACTTTAATCGCGGTTCAGTGATTATTGAATAACTCTTTAATATCATGTAATCTTTCTTAATGGTATTACTTGTTGCTTTAATTTGTATATCTCTCTCAAAATTAAGTTATGAAAATATCTAGCCGTGCGCCAACAAAAAGAATGTTAATTAAATTAAAAGAATGCCTGGAAAAAGAGCTAAATAGTACAGATAATAAAGTACCATGCCTGCCGGAAGAAATGAAATCATCCCTGGCGGGCCTTTATAAAAGAGGATTAATTGAAACCCGAATGGAATATGTAAACAATAAAAAACTCCTATGCATTTATGTAACGGAGGCAGGCAGGAAGTTGCTTGGGGGGCTGGTTAACGAATAATTTTTTTAACCCGATCTAAAATCTCTGCTTCCATAAAGGCTGAATTTTTATATTAAATTCAACTTTTCTTAATTTTACGTCTCAATTAAAGTGAATATGAAAAGTATATTCACTTTTTTTATCAAAATTCAATTATAAATCTATACAATAATATGTTTGAATCGTTAAGCGACAGGTTAGATACGGCATTTAAAAATTTAAAGGGCCAGGGCAGGATCACTGAACTCAATATTGCATCAACTATAAAAGATATAAGACGTGCTTTGGTAGATGCCGATGTTAATTATAAGATTGCAAAAGAATTTACAGATAGTATAAGGGACAAAGCAACGGGTGAAAAAGTAATCAATGCGGTAAGCCCCGGGCAACTCATGGTGAAAATTGTTAAGGATGAACTTACAGAACTCATGGGTGGTGTGGAAACAGATCTCAACCTGGCCGGCAATCCCGCAATCATTCTAATAGCCGGGCTCCAGGGTAGTGGTAAAACTACATTTAGCGCCAAACTCGCAAATTTTCTTAAAACAAAAAAAGGAAAATCGCCTATGCTGGTCGCCGCAGATATCTACCGGCCTGCAGCGATTGACCAGCTAAGGATTTTGGGCGAACAGGTTAATGTGGATGTGTATAGTGAGCCAGAAAATAAAGATGCTGTATCCATTGTGCAGAATGCCATTAAAGAAGCCAAAACAAAAAATAAAAATGTCCTTATAATAGATACGGCAGGCCGTCTCGCTATTGATGAGGTAATGATGACCGAGGTGGCGAATATTAAGAATGCCGTTGATCCAAAAGAAATTTTATTTGTGGTTGATAGCATGACAGGCCAGGATGCAGTGAATACCGCGGCGGCCTTCAACCAAAGGCTTAACTATACCGGGGTTGTTCTTACCAAGCTGGATGGCGATACGCGGGGTGGAGCTGCCATATCTATAAAGTATACTGTTAACAAGCCGATTAAGTTCGTTAGCAGCGGTGAAAAGATGGATACTTTGGATGTTTTTTATCCTGAACGTATGGCTCAGCGTATCCTGGGAATGGGAGATATAGTAAGCCTTGTTGAAAAAGCGCAGGAACAGTTTGATGAAGTACAGGCCGCAAGACTTGAAAAGAGGATAAGAAAAAATCAGTTTGATTTTGAAGATTTTAAAACACAGCTTCAGCAAATTAAGAAAATGGGAAACCTGAAAGATCTCATGGGAATGATACCCGGTGTAGGCAAACAAATTAAAGACGTAGATATTAATGACGATTCTTTTAAAGGAATTGAAGCCATGATCAACTCAATGACCCTGGAAGAACGAAGGAATCCGGATATTATTAATCCAGGCCGCAAACAAAGGATAGCAAAGGGAAGCGGAAAAAATATAGCAGAACTTAATCAGTTTATAAAACAGTTTGAGCAAATGAAAAACATGATGAAGATGATGAACAAGATGCCTATGGGGAAACTGGCTGGATTGGGAAAAAAGTAGATATCTGTAAAATAAAATTCAATAGGACCATCACATAGTTGAAGAAAATTCAGGATTGCATATATTTTTAATTATTGATTTGTAATTTTGAATTACACCTCTTATCTTCGCAATCCTTTCGAAACCAAATTTAATAACAACCCAAAAAAATTTCTATTTTTTATGGCTGTAAAAATGAGATTGCAACGCCATGGCTCAAAGAAGAGACCATTTTATTTTATAGTAGTTGCAGATGCCCGTAGCCCACGTGATGGAAAATTCATCCAAAAATTAGGATCTTACAATCCACTTACAGTACCTGCCAGTATTCAAATTGACAGGCAAAAAGCATTGGAGTGGTTGCACAAAGGTGCACAACCTACTGATACTGTTCGCAGGATTTTAAGTTTCAAAGGTGTATTATACCTGAAGCATTTATTGCGAGGTGTTACCCTCGGCTTATTTGACGAAGCGGCTGCTATGGAAAAATTTACCAAATGGAGTTCCGAGCATGACACCGAGTTTGCCAAGCGTCAGGAGTCGCATAAAAAAAGCAGAACCACTAGTCGTGGTCCGGTGGCAAGAAGAACTTCAAGTGCTTCCGCACCCAAGCCCGTAGAAGCTTCTATAAGCCAAACTGAGACCAGCTCAAAACCTGCTGTTGAAAATGCGAAACCGGAAACAGAAGCCGTTAATGAAAATGCAGCATCAGAAGAATCGGGTAAATCTGCTGAATAAAATTCACACAAAATAGCTTTAAAAAGTTGCCCCGTTTTCGGGGTGACCTTTTTATGTTTTTTTTAAGTAAAGTAAAAACTTCCCTTCTTAGGGTCTTCCTCCCATTAGGATTATTGTATTCCGCATACGTTCTTTGCGCAGTCTTTTTTCAAAAACTTCCTTAAAGCCTAATTATAGAACCTTGTATCTGGTAGTGGCATCAAAATTGTTTATCAGACGAGAGAACAGATTACTTAATCATAAACTTAATATAATGAAATTAATAAGCATTTTAGGAAGCACATTGTTGATAATTTGTATGTGTGCTTTTTTTACACCAGTAAAAAGCCAGGAGAAACAGGAAGATAAAGTACAGGCGGCTACTCAAGTCTTAGTTGACTTCAGTAAAATGAAAGAGAGCATACCTACAGAACTTTTGGAAGTCACACAGGGAATAATTATTGTTCCGAAATTAATAAACGCCGGATTCGTGCTGTCTGGCAAAAGAGGTAAAGGGCTTGCTATGGTAAAATTGGAGGATGGCACATGGAGTAATCCCGTGTTTGTAACTCTTACCGGCGGCGGCGTGGGCTTGCAGGCAGGATTGCAGTCAATAGATTTAGTGTTGATATTCAAGAACCGGACAACCCTGGAAGATATTGGCAAAGGCAGTTTTACACTTGGAGGTGACATATCTGTTGCTGCAGGTCCCGTTGGACGCAGCTCTACTGCCAGTACTGACTACAAGTTAGAAGCAGAAGTGTATTCATACTCCAGGAGTAAAGGCTTATTTGCCGGTATTAGCCTGAATGGCTTAGCAATAGATATAGATGAAAAAGGGAACGAAGCATTTTACGGAAATGATAGGGATGCGAAATCCTTGTTTTCTAACGCTTCAGAAAATAGCTCCGCAAATGTTGCAAAACTCAAAGCAGAATTGAAGGGAATGTCTTATTAATCTTTTCTGGCTAAATAAAATTGAAGGTCGCATTTTTATTAATGCGGCCTTTTTTTAAATGTTTTAGTGAACCGATTCCATACTAAAATTTATTACCTCTTCTCTTTTTAGTAAATTACATTCCAGAGGTTTGGGTAAAGCGTCTCATAATTGTCTTCATGAAGCTAATTCAATTGCATATTGCCGTTTTACTTTTACTTCCTTTTACCGGTATAAGCCAAACTGTTGTCTCCATAAATATAAATGGTGGCATCAACCCTTCCTCAGCGGAATTCATCCACAAAAGCATAAAGATCGCGGAGAAACAAAATGCAGAATGCCTGTTAATACACCTGAATACTCCGGGTGGCCTGGTGACTTCTACAAGAGAGATTGTCACTGACATATTACAATCACAAATACCTGTCATAGTATACGTTTACCCCGATGGCGCGCATGCAGGGTCGGCAGGAGTATTTATTACCATGGCTGCAAATATTGCCGCAATGGCTCCCGGTACGAATATAGGAGCAGCTCACCCTGTATCACTGCAGGCAAAGCTTGATTCGACCATGAATGAAAAGGTAATGAATGATGCAGCCGCTTTTATTAAAACCATTGCTGAAAAACGAAACCGGAACGTAGAATGGGCAGAAGATGCCGTACGTAACAGTGTGGCGATAACCGAAAGAGAAGCTTTGGAAAAAAATGTGATCGATGTAATCGCACTTAATGATGCCGTATTGCTAAACCAGATAAATGGAAAACAGGTTGAGCTCAATAACGGATCAAAAATACTCAATACAAAAAATGCTAAAATTGAAAAGATTGAAATGGGGTTTTTTCAAAAGATCCTTGACCGGATAAGTGATCCGAACGTAGCCTACATCCTTATGATGCTTGGCTTTTACGGAATTATGTTCGAAATGTTTAATCCGGGCGCCCTTTTACCGGGCATTGCAGGTGTGATTTTTTTAATTTTTGCTTTTTATGCTATGAACACGATGCCGGTAAATTATGCAGGAATTGGACTTATAATTTTTGGGATTATTCTTTTCTTGCTGGAAATAAAAATAATAAGCCACGGAATGCTAACAGTTGGAGGAGTTGTTTCCGTTCTGTTGGGCTCTCTTATTCTGTTTCGAACAAGTTCAACCGAAAATTTTGTTACCCTTTCACGGAGCCTTGTGTTTGCGGTTACGGCTGTAACAGCTTTGTTCTTTTTATTTGTAGTGGGCATGGGGCTGAAAGCACAACGTGCAATTCCTTCGAGCGGTGTTGAAACTTTAATCGGTAAATTTGGAGAAACGATGGAATTGCTGCAACCAACAGGAAGAATAAGGGTTGCCGGTGAGATCTGGAAAGCGGAATCTTTATCAGGTGCTATAAGTGAAAATGAAAAAATTGTTGTGAAAGGAATAAAAAACCTTACATTATACGTTGAACAGGTTCAGCAAAGCTGAAAATTTCTTAGTTCGAATCAATTTGTAAACACATAAATTATACTAATGGAACAATTACCTTTTACCCTCATTATTATTATTGTTTTTGCCTTATATATCCTTGCAAGTGCTATACGCATTCTCAGGGAATATGAAAGGGGCGTGATCTTCCGTTTAGGAAGAGTACTGGATGGAGGGGTAAAGGGCCCCGGGCTTATTTTACTTATTCCAATAATTGACAAAATGGTAAAAGTAAGTCTGCGAACCGTGGTTATGGATGTGCCGCCACAGGATGTAATTACATCGGATAACGTTTCTATAAAGGTGAATGCTGTTATTTATTTCCGAGTGGTAGAGCCTCAACTGGCAATTATTGAAATTGAAAATTACCTGGTAGGTACATCTCAACTTTCACAGACCACTTTACGAAGTGTATTAGGCCAGTCAGAACTGGACGATCTTCTGTCTCAAAGGGAAAAAATTAATATCCGCCTCCAACAAATCATAGACCAGCAAACCGAACCATGGGGGGTAAAAGTAACCCATGTGGAAGTGAAGCAAATTGACCTTCCGCAGGAAATGCAGCGTGCAATGGCCAAGCAGGCTGAAGCAGAAAGAGAACGCAGGGCAAAAGTAATTTCTGCAGAGGGTGAATTCCAGGCATCTCAACGCCTGAGTGATGCTGCCAAAATTTTGAGCGAACAGCCAAGCGCACTTACATTACGCTATCTTCAAACATTGCGTGAGATTGCAACAGAAAACAATTCCACCACAATTTTCCCGGTGCCTATTGATATTTTAAAACCTTTTATGAAGATGAATGAAGATGCGGAAAGAAAGAAAGAGATCAAAGAAAGTTAGATAAATAGCTTCATTTAATATACTTTCCTGCAACCGTATACAACTCCCATTTATTTACACGGGAAATATGAATAAAAAATGCATCGTTATTTTTGCATTAAATTTTATTCATTCATTTGAGCTATACGTAACACCCAGTTATAGTTTTTTTTGATTTTTCAATTTAATTTAATAATTGGAGGAGCATTATTTTAAGCCCATTTGAGCCAACATTTTTATTTAATAAAGAACTTATGAATTTTTGGAACACAGTTTATTTTGGTAACCCATTAAGAGAATGGGCTATAGCCCTCGGTATTGTTGTTGTCGCATTTAGTTTAATAAAGATCCTGCGTTTACCCGTACTTAACAGGTTTAAAAAATGGTCAGAAAAGACCTCTAATTCTTTTGATGATTTTATGGTACTGGCTATAGAAAAAGTTGTAATACCCTTCCTGTATTTTGTAGCGATTTATGCAGCTCTTCAATACCTGGTTTTCAACGAACGTACTGATCGTGTTTTTCATGTAGCGATGATGTTCATTGTTACATTTTACATTTTACGGTTACTTTCATCGGCAATACAATATTCCATTTTTACATTTCTAGGACGGCAGGAGGACAGCGAAACAAAGCAGAAGCAGGCACGCGGACTTATCCTGATTTTTAAAGCCATTATATGGATAGTGGGAATCGTATTCCTCATGAACAATCTTGGCTATAATGTAACCACCATAATCACAGGCCTGGGTATCGGCGGTATTGCAGTTGCATTGGCGGCGCAAACAATACTGGGTGATCTGTTTAGTTATTTCGTTATTTTCTTTGACCGCCCTTTTGAAATCGGTGACTTTCTAAAAGTAGATGATAAGTTAGGCGCTGTGGAATACATTGGTATTAAAACCACGCGTATTCGTGCGATTAGTGGGGAGCAAATGATATTTTCAAATAAAGACCTTACAGACTCACGTGTGCACAATTTCAAGCGAATGGAAAGACGCAGGGTTGTTTTTAGTATTGGGGTTATTTACCAAACAACTGCAGAACAATTGAAAAAAATCCCGGAAATAATCAAGGCAATTATAGAGCCTATTGATGGCGCTACATTCGACAGGAGTCATTTTTCAGCCTTTGGTGATTTCAGCCTGAACTTTGAAAGTGTTTACTATGTAGCCGGTCCCGATTTTAATGATTACATGGACAGGCAACAAAAAATTTACCTGCAAATCTTCGAAGCTTTTGAAAAGGAAGGAATTGAATTCGCTTATCCTACCCAAACACTATTTGCTGCAAACGCATTTATGAATGAGAAAGAAGTAAAAAGTGAATAAAAGAAAGCATCACCTTTGAAAAGGTGTCACCTTGAAAGCTTTATTAACCGAGGTTATTATTGTTCAATTTCAATTCCCAATTAATCATATGATCAGCCGCACACCTCCAAGATCGGATATACGGTGAGAGAACCGGTTACTTGGGGAACTTATAAACATAAAGTTTTTTGGTATGTTCCATTCAACGCTAAGCTTGTCAATAATTTGAGGGCCAAAAGTCCCTATTATTTTTACATATTCTATTTTAATATCAGGATAGGCACGGTCAAGTGTTTCAAAATCCCGCAAAAAACTTTTAGATAAATGTTGTTCTTCATTAAGAACGGTTACAATCTTTAAACTTTTAGTAATCTCATTTTCCTGGACATAAATAATTACTTTATTAAGTATGGAAATATCATCACCCTTTGTAAAATAAACAAATACCTGCCGGTTGAGCTTTCGCATTTCGCGAGTAAGATGTAGCCTGCTTATCAGTGATACCCTTTGTAACTTGTCAAAGAAATTATTTGCAACATCAAGTAAATACTTCAGCACAGCGTTACGCCTCAAAAACAAATAAATTATCAAAATAGCAGGAAGAAAATATTGCAGAAAAACCACGAGATAATCCGGGTGCAATTTAACATTGCCATAAAGCGCGACAATAATTGCGAATATGGCAAGACCGACTGCGAACTCAGAGGCATACTCAGGTCGCGGCAACCTGGATCGTTTTATTTTAAGCAAATAATTTCCCAGTCCGAAATAGATCATCACAGAAAGAAATGAAATGGTATAAACGCCGGCGAGCGGGCCAAGCTCTCCTTCGGTAATAAATAGAACAGAAAGACACAACAAATAAAAAAGAAATAATATCCTTGGTGAGCTGCCATTCTTATTTTCCTTCAGCAGAATTTGCGGGAGTATCCTGTCGAGCGTCATACGTTTTAATAATCCACCAACTCCTACATATGATGTAAGCACTGCGCCACTTAACACAAGAACAGCATCAATTGAGATGATAGCTGCCAACCAACCACCGCCGGTTTTGCTCCCCATGAAGGACAACAGTGCTTCCTGGTTGTCGCCGATAACGCCGATAGGAAGTACCATTACGGCGAGCAAAGCAATGGTCGGATTTAATATCGAAACAGCAATCCACATATTCCGGAGTGTTTTGGGGAATACCCCCGGCTCCTGCTCTTCCACAAAATTTGCGGAACTTTCAAAACCCGAGATTCCTAGCATTGCTGTACTGAATCCCAGAAACAACACTGTAAATAAACTTGCCTTTAAAGGCGTTTTAAAATTAATTGAAGCAAGATCAAGTCCATTAACGAAAACAAAATAAGCGGCGCTTAATATGAGTAAAAGCATTACTGTTAAATGAACAACAAATATTATTACCGCGACAATTGCCGATTCTGTTATGCCTGCAATATTGAGTATCAAAAAAATAGTAAGAATTACCATTGTAGATATAATTACCGGGATAAATGAGAATATGCTGTGCAGGTATTTCATTGCTTCTGAAGCAGAGATTACTGCTGTTGCCATGTAAGAAAGTATGGTCAGGCATGCTGCTATGGACGCATTGCTTTTGCTCGTTGTGTTTAAGAGCACATTATACGCACCTCCGTTAAGAGGCAATGCTCCCACCACTTCACCGTAGATCTTTCTAAAAAGAAATAAAACGCCTGACACAATTAACAAAGCGATAAATGCATACTGCCCCGCATACACAATCGTTAGCGCCGAAACGTACAAGCAAGAAGAAGTAATATCATTACCACAAATGGCAGTAGCCGCTAACTCTTTAAGTTTTTTAGGGTGGTGGTGTTTTGAATCACTCATAATTAATAACAAATCTATCACTAAATGTTATATTCCCTAACACGTAACAATGAAGTATTTTCCAGAAAGTATTGATTTTTCATAAACTAATAAGCACGATATAGAAAGGGTGGGGTTTTGCTGAACGGAACTTATATTTTTAAAACTTTAGTTCCACGCTGCCTTTAATGCCAAACTTTGAAATTCCTGGATTGTTTAAGTAAGACAGCCTCCATATTGCATCTATTCTTATAAAATGAAAAATATTATCGATACCCACACCGGCCTCCATGTAAGGGGTTTTATCGGGTATGGTAAAATGATAATCAATTGATGTGTCATAATAGCCATTGGCAACCCTATTTGCTTCAGACATGTCACCCAATACGCCTTTGAATGTAGCCAAGGAGCGCCATTTTAACTTGCGTAACAATGGAACATAGTTGAATGGAAAGCTGCCGAACGATTGTTGAACAGAAAGCCCTATATATTTATCAGTTGCAAATTCATACCGGTTCATATTGTTATAAGCGTACTTGTTATAATAGTAAGTGTCATTCCCTTTTTGTACATCAAGCAACACTATCGGAAGTAGGCCGTTCGTTATTCCCGCATCTATCGTATAAGATAGCTGGCCAATCCGGCCATTAGTAAAATCATGTTCAATATCAAGATTCCATTTGCTATAGCTGAAGTCACTTTTTAAAAATCCACTATTCAACTTTATTCCTTCAGTATATGAAAGAGTGATTATAGGATAATTGCTTCCAAGGCTGCCACGTCTGTAATGCTGGGTGATGTACTTTTCTTTATGCGCAAATCTTACAGACAATGTTGCTTCATTCACCCCATAATCATTGAACACTCCGGGCTTTGTTACGATGTAAGGAGTGAATCCATCGTGGGTGTAATACACATTGAAATACGGAGTGAGCGCACTATGGTTCAGCCTGGTAAACACAGCAATACCATTATCAAAATATTTCTTAAAAGTGATAACGCCTTCTTTTCTGTTGATAAGCCTGATACGACTGGATTTTACCCTTCGCAAGAAAGATGCGAAAATAGAATTCTGGTCCAGTTCATCTTCATGCTCATAGGTTCCATACAGATCGCTGCTGTATGCCAATTTTAGTGTACACCATTCTTTGGGATTCAAAACAAACAGGGAACTTGTAAGATAGCGTACCTGTTGATCCTTTGTGGAATAACCAACATAGCCTTTCAATTGTATTCTTGAATTGAATTCTTTATTGGTTTTTAATCCGAAATTAAAACGGTTTCCTTCTATATAATTATTGGTATAAAAAGAATAAATATTACCGATATCAACATGCCCTGTTGTATAATAACCATCGCTCAATGCGGAAATAATTTTACTATAAGTGGCGACAACAGGTATTTTATTGAGCGTATCCATCAGGTGGTAAACAGAATTTTCTGATTTACTTAATGGCTCCTGCCGCAGGTGGTTCCAGTTGGCGGTATCATTTACCAGGGTGCTTACATCTACCGGCTTTTTTTCAAAAGCAGTATCTATACTTTTATTATTAAGTAAAGGATTTTTATAGAGCGTGGATTTTTTTGCAATAATTCCTGTTTTTTTCATCGCAGGCAATGAAAGATCCATGTATAAAATATTCTTTGAAGGGAAAAATTTCTTTTGATTTCCGGCTTCGAAAAACTGGGAAATTGCAAATTTATGCACAAAGTTGATGTTCGCATTTTTATCCATATGCATCACTAAACTTTTCAATGCGAAGGACGTATCTGCGATCCACATATATCCTTTGAAAGTATTGCTTCCAAATTGCAAGGGTTCAAACTGAACCTGAATGCAACGATGGCTGGAAAAATATAGCGTATCGAGAATATGATATTCATAATAATTCAACGCATTATCCGCAATGGGGCTTACAAAGTTTACATCTACAAGTTTAATGTTATTCTCATAAACATTAATTCTTTTATACAAACCATCAATATATGTAAGCATGGAAGTATTTTCCAGCCCGGAACTTTTTATAGCTGTGTAATCATATCTTTCTTTCTCAGGATTTTTTTTATAGTAAAAATCAGCATTACTTTCTGAAAGATAAACGGGAAGGGCTTTCTGGTTGTCTTCGGTGGTGTCCATATTATCAAACACAAAAGCCAATGGCTTCAATAAACGGTTGTTTTGTATTTTTTCCGGTATATTCTTCAGGTCGATCTCAATTTTATCGTATACCTGGGCCTGGTAACTTGCATTGTTGAAAACATTATTAAGATGTTTATGATCGATTACCTTTTTTACGAGTCTTTGTGCTTTTGTATATTTTGATTTGATGGCAACAACTACTTCATCCATCGCGGCGGCAGCAGGCTCGGCTTCAAAGTTTATAACCTGTCTTTGCAATTTTAACAGCGGCTTCAGCATAGTTTTATAGCCGATCATCGATATGGCAATGGTATCAGTTTTGCTATCCACCCAAAATGAATACTTACCGTTTTCATCAGTAATAACGCCATTGCCCGAGTTAAGAGAATATACGCTACAGGAAAACAAAGGCTGCATTGTTTGCGCCTCCATTACCCTACCTGTAATAATGCGATCCTGTGCCTGCGCTTTAAAACAGCATATAACAATTAGTATAAGTAAAATGCGGTATGGGGGAAACGGTTTGATGGCCAGGCACGTATTATTGTTCAACGCAAAATTAGGTCACAAAATTTCATATGGCCAATTATTAAATGCGCGGGACAAACTGCTGCTATGTCTTGTCAATTGCTTTTATGTAGTGTTTCCATATTATGAATGTATCTATATACATTGCAATTAACAGGATAGCAAAAGTTTAATGTCTGGCCGAAGGCTACTTATATTTTATTTTGGGTTTTACTTGCAGCATTAACATATTTTCTATAATTTCGTCTCGGTTTTTCATAGGATATTGGATTTTAAAGCGGGACTAGATTTTTATCTGGGTCCCTTTTTTTTAAATATCATTTCTTCCCAATCATTCCTTGCTGATTTACTGAGATGAGGTTCTCCTCAAGTAAGAAATTTAATATTTTTTTTATTTTATTCTTGTTGAAGCCAGACATTTCTTTTAATAGTTGTTCTGTACTTATTGCCTTTTTTGTAGCAATATTTCTAATGTTATCACTTATTTTCTTAAATTCTTCGCTTGAAATAACAATCTTTTTCTCGCGCAGGCAGTTATCGCAAATGCCGCATTTTTTTGCGATCTTATCGTTAAAGTAACCTGCGATCATTTTGCTTCTGCAAACATGATGTTGACTTATGTATCCGAGAATTGCATTTAATCGCATTTCAAAAGCCTTCTTCCTTTTTAATATATTTTCTTTATTAATAACCAGGTCATCAGTGCTGACACGGTTTTCATGAAATGTAATCTGGGGCTTCTCCTTTTGAGGAATGTATTCAATCATACCAAACCCTTTAAGTTCATTGAGGTATGACACAAGCACCTCTTTTTTAAGCGATAAAAATTTGGCGAGTTCAGTTTCCCTGATGGTCGTTGGATAATCAAAAATCCCATCATATGATCGCAGTAATCCCTTTATTAAGGGTTCAAGATGCTGCTGGCTTTTTTCAAACACCTCAAGTTCTGATCTTGCTGCGCAGAAAACGACGGTTGACGGAGAAAAAAACTGATCACTATAATTTATGAGTTCTTCCTGTTCCAGTATTTTCAATACGTTATTTACCTGGAAGACATTAAGCTTAAATTTTTTAACAAAATCATTTATATCAAAATCAAGCGAAATTCCTTCCCCGCTTCCTGATGGCAACTGAAAATAATTTGCGATGGCCTGGTAAATTGTTTTAATTATTTTTTTTGAGGGAAAACGAATTTCAGGTTGCTCTTTTAAATCACTTATCTCCAGCTCACTAAAAAAAAGTATTGCATAAGCCTTTTCCCCATCCCTGCCGGCACGGCCTGCTTCCTGGTAATAATTTTCGAGTGCATCCGGAACATCATAATGAATTACTGTTCTCACGTCTGGCTTGTCTATACCCATGCCGAAAGCGTTTGTGCATGCTATAATGCGGGTCTTGTTATTTAGCCAGTCATCCTGCCGGCTATTGCGCTCGTCATTTGATAGTCCTGCATGGTAGTAGTTGGCAGAGATATCATTCATCTTTAATATTTCAGCAATTTCCTTAGTTCTTCTGCGGCTTTTGCAATACACTATTCCGCTGCCGGGCACTTTTTTTAAAATTTCAATCATTTTCTGTTGCCTTGAAGAAAGCTCAAAAACACTATATGAAAGATTAGCTCTTTCAAATGAAGTTTGAAATCTGCGATGGTCCCTGGTAAAAGATAGCTTATCACAAATGTCGTTTTGAACTTCAGCGGTTGCTGATGCCGTAAGTGCTAATACTGGAATATTTTTCAATTGATTCCTGATAGCTGCAATGCGGAGATAGGGTGGCCTGAAATCGTATCCCCATTGAGAAACGCAATGCGCTTCATCCACAGCAACAAGATTTATATTTATTGCGGGTAAAAACTCAAGGAATAAATCCGTTTCTAATCGTTCAGGAGATACATATAAAAATTTAAAATTACCATAAGCAGCATTCTTCAATGTGCTTACAACCGCATTATAATTCATACCCGAATAAATGGACAATGCCGGAATTCCTTTGTCTTTCAAATTCGAAACCTGGTCTTTCATTAATGCTATAAGCGGGCTTATTACCAGGCATAGCCCTTCTTTTACCAATGCAGGCACCTGGAAACATATTGACTTTCCTCCACCGGTTGGCATTAATGCCAGCGTGTCATGACCCTTGGATATTGAAAGAATTATTTCTTCCTGCATGGGCCTGAAACTTTCATATCCCCAATATTTTTTTAAGACCGTTAAGGGGCTTTCAATAATTTTTTCTTTTGAACCCATATTTCTTTGGAATGTGCTATCCTGATTGAGTATCTACATAAAAGTAATGAGTAATCAATAAATGAAATTGCAGAACTTCAGCAAGGAGAAATTAATTTGTTTAATTCGCATACTTTTCATGGTTATTTTTACTGAAATGTATGTACAATATGGAAATTGTTTTTAAGCTCGACGAAATCAGTTCAGCAGCAAAGCAATTTCTGTTATATAGTTCAGGATACCAAATTTTTACATTTACCGGTGACCTTGGTGCCGGTAAAACTACTTTCATTGATGCCGTCTGTAAAGAGTTAGGTGTTCAGGAAAAAGCTACAAGCCCTACTTATTCATTGATTCATGAATATGAAACCCGGGACGAACAAATCATTTACCATATGGATTTCTACAGGCTCAATAACCTCTACGAAGCAGTAGATGCAGGTGTTGAGGAATGTATTTCCAGCGGTGAATATTGTATGATCGAATGGCCTTCCAAAATAAAAAATATCTTGCCCGATGAAATTGTTGACTCCCGAATAACTGTTTTTAATGAAAATCAGAGAAAATTGGTTGTCCAACTTCCCTAATAAAAATTTATTTTTATAACTCAGTTCAAGCAATAATATAACATGGCAACATCCAAACCTTTTGTTTCTCCATCCTTTACCTACGAAACAATGGAAGAAACGCTTGATGTAAAACCGAAAGGGGTAGAGTTACTAATAGGAATCCCTCGCGAAACACTTTTTCAGGAAAACCGTATTGCCTTAACACCGGAAGCCGTTAAGGTACTAGTAGCTAATGGCCACAGGGTTACTATGGAGAGTAAAGCCGGTGAAGGTTCCAGCTATTCTGACCACGACTATAGCGAGGCTGGTGCGAAGATTGTAAATAGTAAAAAGCAGGTTTTTGAATGTGATATCCTGGTAAAGAGTGCCCCGGTAGGCGAGGATGAATTGAATCTTCTAAAACTTAACCAGTTCATTATTTCTCCAATCCATATCTCGGCAATGAAGCAGGAGATACTTGAAAAAATGATGAATAAAAAAATTACAGCTTTAAGTTTTGAAAATTTGAAAGATGATAGTGGCCACAATCCTATTGTACGCAGTATGAGCGAGATTGCCGGAAGTGCAGTTATGCTGATTGCTGGTCAATACCTGAGCAATGCTAATAATGGGAAAGGTGTGCTTGTAGGAGGTATATCAGGAATTCCCCCGACTAAAGTAATAATTATAGGCGCAGGTATTGTGGGTGAGCAGGCTGCCCGGACGGCCCTTGCCATGGGAGCAAGCGTAAAAGTTTTTGACAATAGTATTTACAGGTTGAAAAGACTGCAGAACAATATCGGGGTACGTTTATACACCTCCGTTATCGAGCCGGGAATTTTATCAAAACAATTAAAAACCTGCGATGTCGCGGTAGGTGCATTATCATCGTACGGTGGCCGTACACCGCTTGTGGTTACAGAAGAAATGGTAAGCAGAATGCGCCCCGGAAGTGTTATCGTTGATGTGTGTATTGACCATGGCGGTTGTTTTGAGACTTCTTCAATAACATCACACAAAAATCCCGTTTTTACAAAATACGATGTAATTCATTACTGTGTTCCAAATATACCGAGTGGTTTTGCACGTACAGCTTCACAGGCTATCAGCAATGTATTAATGCCTCTTATGCTTGAAATGGCTGAAGATGGTGGTTTTGAAAGCCTGGTTTGGCATAAATTAAACATACGTAGTGGTATTTATTTATTCAAAGGCTCACTTACCAATTTTTATCTCAGTGAGAGATTTGACTTAAAATTTACCGATTTGAATTTATTGATTGCCAGCAGGAGATAGCTGGCACTGCGCTGATGGATAGTAGGGAATAAAATCTTATTTATAATCCAACATATCTATCGTCTCTTCACAAAAAGAATATTCCTTTTTATCGTTACTGCTTACAATCACTAATCTTTTTTCGCAGTAATTTTCTATTAAAAAATTATAGAGTTGAATGCCTTCGTCGTCTAGATTGGTCGCAGGTTCATCCAAAAATATTGCTTCAACATCGCTAAATATTGCCTGCGCAAGTTTTACCCTTTGTTTCATACCACTGCTGAAGTAGCGAATTTGTTTGTGTGCAGCTTTTTCAAGTCTTAATAGGATGATAATTTGTTGCGTGTCAATCGTTGATATCCATCCCTTCATTTTATCATGAAAATTGAAAAATTCGGTGAGTGTCATCTCCTCAATCAGATCAAGGTATGGTGCGGAAAAAGATATTTTTTTATATACCTTATCAGGAGGGATTTCTTTATTGAGAATGGAATATTTTATATTTCCTTCATTGTGCAAAGCGGCACCTGAGATAATTTGCAACAGAGTTGATTTTCCTGAGCCGTTGGGGCCTGTGATGGCATAACATTTATGTAAATCGAAACTGAATGTAAGGCCACGGAAGATCCATTCCCTGCTATAGCGTTTACCCAGCTTAGTGAGGTCAATCTTCATCAGTTATGCCTTTGGCAGCAGCTTTTAAAATACCGCGCTTACTATCTTTTATGAACTTAATAATTTCATTCTTCTCTTCGGTTTCAGGAAGCTCATTTTCAATGAAGCTGGTGGCCTGTGTAATATTTAAGCCACGGGTATAGATGTTGCGGTAGATTTCAAGAATGCTATTTATTTTTTCTGAACTAAAACCTCTTCTTTGTAAACCAACTGAATTCACACCGACATAGCTTATGGGATGGCGTCCTGCCTTTATATAAGGAGGAATATCCTTTATAATTTCTGTACCGCCTGCAATATAGCTGTGAGCACCTATTTTAGCAAATTGAATAGCTGCAGCCATACCTCCAAGAATCGCGAAATCGCCTACTTCAACGTGACCAGCAAGTTGCACTGTATTTGCAATTACGGCATTATTTCCTACAATGCAATCGTGGGCAATATGGCAATACGCCATTAAAAGACAATTATTACCAACTGTAGTTTTCCATTTATCTTTTGTACCACGATTTACGGTTACGAATTCCCGAATCGTAGTATTATCGCCTATTTGAACAAATGTTTCTTCTCCGTCAAATTTTAAATCTTGCGGTATAGCTCCAATAACAGCTCCTGGAAAAATGCGGCATGATTTTCCAAGAATTGAATTTCTCATAATAACGGAATGAGACATTATGTGTGTATCATCACCAATGACAACACCATCCTCTATAACAGCAAAAGGATCAATTCTCACGTTTGTTCCTATCTGCGCGTCCTTATGAATATGGGCAAGGGAGCTAATCATTATCAGGCTTTAGGTCTTTTTACTATTTGTGCAATGAGAATGGCTTCAGTAACTACTTTGTCTCCAACATACACTGTTCCTTTCATTTCGCATATTCCCCGTCGAATAGGATGCAGGAGTTCCATCTTTAAAATAAGTGTATCTCCCGGAACTACTTTTTGTTTGAATTTGCAATTATCAATTTTTAGGAAGTAGGTATCATACTTATCCGGACTGTTCCTCGGTATTGCAATAAATCCCCCTGCCTGGGCCAGTGCTTCTGCAAGAAGAACACCAGGCATCACCGAATTACCAGGGAAATGTCCCTGAAAAAATGGCTCATTGTAAGTTACATTCTTTATTGCGACAACATGTGTTTCGCTCAGCTCAATAATTTTATCAACCATCAAAAACGGGTACCTGTGTGGCAGTGTCTTTTCAATTTCATGGATATCGAGTAAGGGTGGTACATTAGGATCATATTTAGGAATATCATGCTTGTGTTTATATTTTTTAATATGGTCTTTAATCTTCCGGGCAAATTTTACATTAGAAGAATGCCCTGGCCTGTTGGCAATAATGTGCGCTTTGAAGGGATAACCAACCAGTGCAAGGTCTCCCACCACATCAAGCAGTTTATGTCTTGCCGGTTCATTCGGAAACCGGAGTGTGAGATTATTTAAAATTCCTGCTTCGCTTACTTTGACATCTTCTTTATGAAATATCTTTGATATGCGTTCCACCTGGTCTGCTGTTACAGGTTTATCAACTACAACGATTGCATTATTTATGTCGCCTCCTTTAATGAGATGATTTGCAATAAGCACTTCCAATTCATGGAAAAAACAAAATGTACGGCTGGGTGCTATTTCAGTTTTGAAATCCGCTATTTTACGAAGATCAGCATGTTGCGTACCAAGAACAGGAGAGTTAAAATCAATGAGAGTATTGATGCGATAACCATCATATGGTAAAGCGACCATCTCTACTTTTTTTTCATCATCAATAAAAGAGATGTTATGTTGAATGTTGTAATATATCTTTTTGGCATTTTGCTTTTGTACGCCTGCTTTGGAAAGGTGCTCAATAAAATGTTGTGAACTGCCATCAAGGATAGGTACTTCCTCACCATTTATTTCGATAAGGGCATTATCAATTTCCAGGCCCGTTAAGGCAGCCATAAGGTGTTCTATAGTGCCAATCTTTGCACCGTCAGATTCAATAGTTGTGCTACGGTTGGTATCAATTACATTTTCCACATCCGCTTTTACAACGGGTTTACCTGGCAGATCTGTTCGTTGAAAATTAATACCCGTATTTGGCTCAGCTGGTTTTATATGCATGGTAACCGATTGCCCGGTGTGGATGCCGGCGCCGGATATAGTTACTTCGTGCTGTAAGGTTTGCTGATAAAACTCCTCTTTAGAATTCTTTTCCTCCATGGGTACGAAAGTATGAAAACTATTGGTTTTAAAGATTGCAATCCCTTGTAGAAATTTTTATGACCAAAACAATAAATTAGTCTGGTACCTTTTCGTTCACCAGCTTTTCAATAATTTGTTCAAGCTCTGTTATTCTTTTCTCAAGTTCCGGAAGGTTGCGACTTAATATCTGGCTTCTTAATGCATGTGAATATTCAAAGGCCGGCGAGCCGGTAACAGCCGTGTTGGGAGTCTTTATTGATTTACTTACCCCGCTTTGTGCATTTATTTTGCTGCCGTCAGCTATTTGAAGATGCCCGACAATTCCTGCCTGGCCTCCTATCATCACGTTTTTACCAACTTTTGTACTTCCGCTAATACCTGACTGGGCAGCTATCACTGTATTGTTACCTACTTCCACATTATGTGCTATCTGAATGAGATTGTCAAGTTTGGCGCCGGCTTTAATGAGAGTAGAACCGATAGTAGCCCGATCAATTGTAGCATTGGCTCCTATCTCCACGTTGTCTTCAACAACCACATTTCCTATCTGTGGTACTTTTTTAAAACTGCCATCAGTTTGAGGAGCAAACCCGAACCCATCAGCTCCTATGACAGCCCCTGAATGAACGGTTACATTTTTGCCAATGGTACAATCGTGATGTATTTTTACACCAGGGAAAAGAATCGTATCGTCGTCTATAGACACATCGTTACCTATATATACCTGGGGAAATAATTTTACATTATTACCAATTATTACATTGTCACCAATATAAGTAAATGCTCCAATAAAAATATTCTCGCCCATCTTTGCCGTAGGTGAAATAAATACCGGTTGCTGTATACCCGTCCAGTTGGCAGTTTTCATTTTTTCATGAACACTCAATACAATGGCAAAAGCAGAATATGCATCAGCTACACGTATAAGAGTGGCATTCACTTTTTTTTCAACCGGCTGCGTATTACTTATAATGATTACGGAAGCCCTGGTAGAATATAAATAATCTTCGTATTTTGGGTTGGCTAAAAACGCAAGTTGGCCCTCCTCAGCGCCTTCAAGTTTCCCAAAAGAAGACACTGTTACATGCGGATCGCCTTCTATCTGGCCATTTATAAGTGTTGCTATTTGTGTTGCGGTAAATTGCATTTTGTCAATATAATTCTTATCAAAAAACGTCAATCTAAAACTTATTTTAAGCTATGTTCTGTGTTTGGATAACAAATGTAAAATTTTTTTACCGTGCCAAATAAAGTTTGATTTATGAGGGCGTTATCGACCTCAGAAATATCTCTGACACTTCCATCTTTAAAAAGAATCTTTATATGCTCCTCCTCGATGCTGTAAGTATTGTTGTTTGCCTCGCCCGTGAAAACAAAAAAACCTGCTTCTTCCCGGCATATATTTAGGTATTTCATAGTCTCTTTTTTCTTTTCCTCAATTTCAGCTATTGTGAATTCTGTTCCCGAATATTTTACTTTAAGCAACCTGCGGTTTACCATATCCGTGCAAAGTATGGACAATACTTTATCAGGATGTAACGTCCAATGTTTTATTGATGACATCACATCATAATCATCAATAAAACAAAAATCATCAAGATGTGCATTTATTCCTTTATCCAAATATGGTTCGTCCAAAAAAATATTTAATACATTTGAAGGCGCCTTTGCGTTAACTTCTTTTGCTCTTTTTATAATGTTAACCAGCATTTTTTCCGCGCATAAAACGGTTTTGTGGAGATAGACCTGCCAATACATGAACCTGCGTGATACTAAAAATTTTTCAATGGAATATATTCCTTTTTCTTCAATCATTAATTCACCGTTATGGACTGTAAGCATTTTAATGATACGGTCATACCCGATAACACCTTCGCTTACACCTGTAAAAAAACTGTCGCGAATTAAATAATCCATACGATCTACATCAAGCTGACCACTTACCAGCTGGTGAAGAAATTTCTTTGGATAAACATCAGTAAATATATCAATGGCCATTTGCATTTTACCGCCCAGTTCCCGGTTCATCTTGTTCATTATAAGAATAGATATTTCTTCATGACTCGTATTTGGGACTAATATATGCTCGAGGGCATGTGAATATGGGCCATGACCAATGTCATGGAGCAAAATTGCAATTTTTGCGGCCTGCTCTTCTTCTTTGGTGATCAAAATTCCTTTACTTTTTAATTCCTTCAATGCGTTACACATTAAATGATATGCCCCTAAAGAATGATGCAGTCTTGTATGTACAGCCCCGGGATACACCAGTTGAGCCATAGCCATTTGATGTATACGACGTAAACGCTGGTGACATGGATGAGATATAATTTTATATACGAGCTCATCGTCAATTGTTATAAAACCATACACCGCATCATTGATAATTTTTCTTGAAGTCATTTATTTAATTGTTAAAAAGACTTTGTATTCTCGCAAAGGTAATTTTTGGATGGGGAATAAATTACATTTGTGAATAGCCCAAAAGCATTTAAAATACTCCCTGCTACTGCGGCATATTGTTTATCACTTCCGTTTTTCGGTAAAAAAAATAAGAATGAATACTACAAAAATTTTATGGGTGGATGATGAAATGGAAAGCCTGAAGTCACAGATAATGTTTTTAGAAAATAAAGGTTATGAGGTAAAATCTTTGAGCAATGGCTTTGATGCGATCGACTATGTTAAGGAAAACATCGTGGACGTTGTGTTGCTTGATGAGAGTATGCCAGGTATCACAGGCCTTGAAACATTGCAAAAAATTAAGGAAATAAACTCAGGTGTTCCTATAGTATTAATTACGAAAAATGAAACTGAGAATTTAATGAATGAGGCTATTGGCTCACAAATTACCGACTACCTGATAAAGCCAGTGAACCCAAATCAGGTATGGCTTTCATTAAAAAAAATTATTGACAACCGGAGGTTGGTCGCAGAAAAAACCACTTTTACTTATCAACAGCAATTCCGTGATCTTTTTATGGCTCTTAACAATAATCCTGATCATAATGAATGGATGGATATTTATAAAAAACTCGTGTATTGGGAACTTGAAATGAAAAAAAGTGATAGCCCGGAAATGCAGGAAGTTTTTCAATCGCAAAAAAATGAAGCCAACACTGAGTTTTTCAAATTTATTTCAAAAAATTATTCTAACTGGGTTACCAATCCTGCCGCCGACTCACCAATTATGAGCCATACTTTAATGAAATTTAAGGTGTTCCCTCATGTTGAAAAAGGCATTCCTACTTTTTTTATTTTAATCGATAATTTAAGGTTTGATCAATGGAAGGCTATACAGCCTTTGTTTGCCGAAAACTTCAGGATACACGAAGAGGAAACATTTTATTCCATTCTTCCAACGGCTACGCAGTATAGCCGTAACGCTGTTTTTGCCGGGTTGCTGCCTATTGATATAGAAAAACAATTTCCCGTTGAATGGAAAAATGATGATGAAGATGGTGGAAAAAATTTATTTGAAGAAGATTTTTTTAAAGCACAATTGAAAAGGCTGCGGAAGGAGGATCTTAAATATTCTTATACCAAGATTACCAATCATCATGATGCGCAAAAGCTCGTTGACAATATGCACAATTTTATGGGCAATGATATCAATGTCATCGTATATAATTTCGTTGATATGCTCAGCCATGCACGTACCGAAATGGAAGTGCTGAAAGAACTTGCAGCAGATGAAGTTAGCTACAGGAGTATTACTGCATCATGGTTTGAACATTCGCCCCTTCACCAGGCACTGAAAAAGATTGCTGATAAAAAATTGAATCTTATAGTAGCTACTGACCACGGAAGTGTAAGGGTTAACACACCTCAAAAGGTGGTGGGTGATAAACAAACCACAGCCAATCTTCGCTATAAGCATGGTCGCAATCTTAATTATGATCCCAAAGAAGTACTTGCATTTCGCGATCCGCGGCAAGCCGGATTACCTGTTCCAAATGTAAATTCTTCATTTATTTTTGCAAGGCAGGATGGGTATTTATGCTATCCGAATAACTTTAATCATTTTGCCAATTACTACCGGAATACATTTCAACATGGAGGGGTAAGCCTGGAGGAAATGATTATACCTGTGATTCGTATGAGCAGCAAAACCGCTACCTGATTTTAATTGACTAATCGTTTTTGGGTGTAGATTGAACCTTGAAATATTTATAAGACTTTTGCATAAATGAAATACAACGCTGCAACTTTAAAAAAATTAGAGAATATTCTTGATGAATGCAGATACATTCTAAGATATGAACGCGGTTCATTTCAAAGCGGTTATTGTATCTTGGAAGAGAGAAAAGTTGTAGTTCTCAATAAGTTTCTGACTACCGAAGGACGAATCAATACATTGATGGATCTTATTCCCCTGGTAAATGTGAATTACGAAATGCTAACAAAAGATTCACAAAAAATGTATGATGAAGTGGTTGTACAAAATGAAACTGCTGATTAACAGACAAATTTTCATTGAAACTCTTTATTTTTTTTAGCTTTGACTGGTGAGTTATCCTTCTTTAACCGTTACATTTCTTGGCACAGGTACCAGCGGCGGCGTTCCTATGATTGGCTGCGATTGTCATGTATGTCGGTCACCAAATGAAAAAGATAAACGATTAAGAAGTAGTATTTTGGTGCAAAGCAGCGCCACGACATTGGTAGTTGATACAACTCCGGATTTCCGCACGCAAATGTTACGGGAGAATGTAAAAAAGCTGGATGCTGTTCTCTTTACCCATCTGCATAAAGATCATATTGCGGGGCTGGACGATATAAAAGCTTTTAATTTTTTTCAGAAAAAGCCAATGGACGTTTATGCGAATGAAATAACACAACATGCCTTAAGAAGAGAATTTGGATACATATTCGAAATAAAAAAATATCCCGGGGCACCTAGTGTAAATATTCACACAATTTCTGATGAAACATTTTTAGTAGGTGATATACCTGTAACGCCTATATTGGTATATCACTTAAATATGCCGGTGTTAGGTTTCAGGTTTGGTAAATTCACTTACATAACTGATGCTAACAGTATAGAGAAAGAAGAAAAAAATAAGATCAGAGGCAGCGACACTCTTGTATTAAATGCGCTTCGCAAAACTGAACATATATCGCACTTTTCATTACAGGAGGCTGTGAACATATTTGAAGAATTACATATTCCACATGGTTACATTACTCACATAAGCCACCAACTTGGCACACATGAAGAAATAAATAATGAGCTGCCCGAAAATATTCAATTAGCCTGGGATGGTTTGAAGTTGAAATTTTAAGATCACCAAATTAAAGAGGCAAGTAAATTTATCATAATGGATTGAGGAACCATTAGCCATCATTTAGTGTGATTGCTTTAATTGAAACAATTTAGTATTTTGTTTTGAAATGAATTAAATGTGGCGAGAATTTATACAGGATTATTTCTCCTTTACGAGTAAAGAAAGAAAGGGAATTCTCTTTATTATTCCCATTATTTTAATCCTCTTTTTACTGCCATTTTTCTTTCAATATTTTATAAAACAAGAAACCTTCAGCAACCAGGAATATGAAAATGAAATTGCGCAACTGGAGACGCTGAAGAATGATTCTGCACAACTAAAAAAACGCCCTGGTAATTACGAAAATGAATATGTAAATGATTATTCCTTGCCTCCTGGTAAAAATTCAGAAACTATACATGCTGAAGTGTTTTATTTTGACCCAAACACGGCCTCAGACAATGATTGGAAGAGACTGGGTGTAAAAGAAAGGACAATACGCACGATTCAAAAATATATTTCAAAAGGAGGTAAATTTTATAAACCGGAAGATATTGGCAAAATCTGGGGAATTCCTCCTTCAGACATGAAACGTTTATTACCATATGTTAGAATAAAAAATAACGCCCGGGAATATGCCTCCGAAGAACATAAAAACTATTTGCCAAATAAGCTGGTTTATGCTGTCAAAACCACTCAAGTTGTGGATATAAATTTGGGCGATACCAGCTCCTATATTAGTTTGCCTGGCATTGGAACTAAGCTATCGCAAAGAATTATAGCTTTCAGGGATAAACTTGGAGGATTTTATTCCACAGACCAGGTAGGTGAGACTTATCTTCTTCCGGATTCTACATTTCAGAAAATAAAAAAGCAATTGGTTATTGGAAATACACTTGTTAAAAAAATAAATATCAATACTGCCTCAGTTGATGAGATGAAAAAACATCCATACCTGAGGTTTAATATTGCAAATGCAATATTCCAATACAGGCAACAGCACGGAGATTTCAATTCTGTTGAAGAGATAAAAAAGTCAATGGTAATTACTGATGAAATATTTAATAAAGTGTTTCCTTATCTCTCAATAAAATAATATTTATTCTAAATGTTAAGATGCAATATTCTAAACTAACACCTGTTAGTATTTTATGTATTTCGGTTTATATTGCAGTACTAAATTTTATAAATGGATTTCAGTAAAAGTGAACTTACCGAACAGGTAGCCCAGACTGCCAGGGACTTCGCCCTTCAGCACATAAAACCACACTTAATGGAATGGGATGAAAGCCAGGAATTCCCGTTGCATATTTTTAAAGAATTGGGGAAGTTGGGTATGATGGGAGTACTTGTTCCCCAGGAGTATGGAGGTACCGGATTGGGTTATCCTGAATATAGTGTAATCATCCAGGAAATATCGAAAGTATGTGGCTCTATTGGTCTTTCTTTAGCAGCGCATAATTCACTCTGCGTGGGACATATTCTCGCATTTGCGAATGAGGATCAAAAAAGGCAATATTTACCTAAACTTGCCACAGCGGAATTTTTAGGAGCGTGGGGACTTACGGAGCCGGGTACGGGAAGTGATGCAGGAAATATGAAATGCACTGCTGAAAAAGCTGGTGATGATTGGATAATCAATGGCACTAAAAGCTGGATAACCCATGGTAAAAGCAGCGACGTAGCAGTGGTGATATGCAGAACAGGTGAAGCGAGAACAAGAGACAATTCAACTTCGTTTATCGTTCCCCGTGGTATCGCGGGATTTTCGGGGGGAAAAAAAGAAAATAAGTTAGGCATGCGTGCGAGTGAAACTGCAGAGATGATTTTTGATAATTGTCGTATACCTGATTCCGCCCGTATGGGTGATGTAGGTGAAGGATTCAGGCAGGCAATGGGTGTGTTGGATGGAGGACGTATTTCAATTGCTGCCCTGGGGTTGGGTATTGCAAAAGGTGCTTATGAAGCATCCCTTCAGTATGCAAAAGAACGACACCAGTTTGGAAAGCCTATATCGAAATTCCAGGGTATATCTTTCAAGCTTGCCGACATGGCAACGGAAATTATGGCTGCTGAACTTTTAATCAACCAGGCTTGTGATTTAAAAATGCGAGGCGAAAATATTACCAAGGAAGCTGCAATGGCAAAATACTATTCAAGTGAAGTTGCCGTAAGAGTTTCAACTGATGCTGTTCAGATATTTGGCGGATACGGTTATACAAAAGACTATCCTGTTGAGAAATTTTATCGCGACAGTAAGCTCTGTACTATTGGTGAAGGGACCAGCGAAATACAGAAATTAGTGATCGCAAGGGAAGTGCTCCGGTGAACTTCCTGTCTTTGCAAATGCCGGGATGAGCCAATACTTATTTGCAAAAAAATATCGGCAAAAAATTTCATCAAACTCTTTTATCTTCTCCAAATAAACCTCCCAGTTTATCTTTTGCGAAATCTTCAATTTTTTCACCAGTAGCACCTGGTATGTAATCTGATATTTTATCCAAAAAATCTCCTCCATCGTGAACCGGGAGAGTTGTATTTTCCTGCGTATCTGCAGGGGTTGTTCCTGGCGCGGAAGGTGTGGTTCCTGATTGAAAAAGATTATCTACAGCGCCACCTACCATTGGAAATTTTTCTTTTATAAAGCCGGTGATAGTATTTAATATTCCATGTGACTGCTCAGCACTCAGTCCATGAATGTTTTGTAGCTTTTTTATTAATTCTTCCATGATTATTATTTAAAAATTTATAAATTGGTCAACCACAAAGTAATCATTTCAAAGGAAAGAATTGTCCTGTTAAAATTTATTTATACAGAAAATTAAAAGAATCTAAAAAAAATTTAGTACAATTCATTTTTATAAATATTCACGATTAACTAGAATTTATTATATGAAAAAAACCTCTACTCCATTTTTTGTAAAATTTTATTTCCTTGCTTTACTCCTTGCGATTTGCAATGTTGGCTTTGCACAAGATCCCACAGTAAAAGATCTACAGGCCAATGCGACTAAAGAAATTAAAAAAGACAAACTGGACAGCGGTAAAATATGGCACAGCGGCGGTGTATTCAATCTTAACATTGGGCAGGGTAGTCAAAGCAACTGGGCCGCAGGAGGCGATGATTTTTCCTTGTCTATTGCCTCTTATCTTGGTTTCTATGCATTTTATAAAAAGGACAAGTACAGTTGGGATAATACAATTGATTTCAATTACGGCCTGGTAAATACTTCCAGCCTTGGTACCAGGAAATATGACGATCGGATAGATCTGTTATCCAAAGTGGGTTATGCGCTTTCCTCGAAAGTAAATGCAGCCGCATTATTTAATTTTCATTCACAATTTTCAAAAGGATATAATTATAACAGTGATGGTACCAAGGAAATCTTATCCAATTTTCTTGCTCCCGCTTATATTTTATTAAGTATCGGTTTAGACTATAAACCTGCAGAAGGATTATCGATTTTCGTTTCGCCTATTACTTCGCGTTGGATCATTGTAACAGATGACACTTTATCCGCAAAGGGAGCATATGGTGTAACTCCAGGGAAAAAAGCGAAAAATGAAATAGGCGCTTTTGCAAGTGTGACTTATATAAGGGACCTGAGCAAAATAATTGCTTATAATGGAAGGCTCGACCTATTTTCAAATTATGGACACAATCCGCAAAATGTAGATGTGATGATGAACAACATGTTTACTGCCAAGCTTTCTAAATTACTTACTGCAAGCCTTGGGCTTAATTTGATTTACGATGATGACGTAAAACTTTTTGGACCAACTAAAGACTCTCCGGCTTTGCAATTGAAATCAATGATAGCGGTGGGGTTAAGTGTGAAATTATAAAAATGTAGGACTAAATAACGGAGATACGAAATAGCTGACCCCAAATTGAATTACGGACAGGATCGATTTACGTTTTATACATTCTCAATAATCCCTGCAATGCCCTGTCCGCCGCCAACGCAAGCTGTTACAATTCCATATTTCTTATCCAGTCTTTTCATATCATTTATGATCTGAACGGTGAGTTTCGCACCTGTACAGCCAAGAGGATGTCCTAATGCGATGGCGCCTCCGTTAATGTTTACTATAGCGGGATCCATTTCTAATTTCTTTATTACAGCAAGCGACTGCGAAGCAAACGCTTCGTTCAATTCAATCAAATCAATTTGAGATAGGTTCATTCTTGCCTGCTTGAGCACTTTTGGTACAGCCTCTACCGGCCCAATACCCATTACACGGGGATGAACCCCTGTACTCACACACGCAACCAATCTTGCGACAGGTTTTAATTTAAGCTCGTTCATCATTTTCTCACTCATTACAATTACGAAGGCAGCGCCATCACTGGTTTGAGATGAATTCCCGGCAGTAACGGATCCTCCTAATGCAAAGGCCGGCTTTAATTTTCCCAATGCTGCCAGCGAAGTATCTGCACGGACTCCTTCGTCAGTATCTACCACAAAATTTCGCTTTTTCTTTTTTCCGTCGTCATCAATATAGACTTCTTCAACAGGCATGGGGAGAATTCCGGTTTTGAAGTAGCCCATTGAAATTGCATTGAGTGCTTTCTGGTGTGAATGCAAACTAAATTCGTCCTGTTGTTCTCTTGTTACTTCATATTCTTTGGCCACAGCTTCTGCGGTTAAGCCCATTCCCAGATAATAATCAGGAGTTTCTGAGGCAACAGAATAGGCTGGCACTGTTTTCCATCCGGATGTAGGAACCATACTCATGCTTTCTGTTCCTCCTGCAATGATACAATCTGCCATACCAGCTCTTATTTTTGCGGTTGCTATTGAAATAGTTTCCAGCCCACTTGCACAATAGCGGTTCACGGTCATTCCCGGCACTTCTATTCCCAGGGCTCTTATACTTATCATGCGGCCAACCTGTAAACCCTGTTCGGCCTCAGGTACAGCATTCCCTACTATAAGATCATCCACTCTTTTGCTATCCAATTCCGGGACTGTTGCCATCAATCCCTTTATTACATCGACTGCTAAATCATCGGGGCGGTAAAATCTAAAACCACCTTTTTTTGATTTTGTAACCGCTGTTCTGAAACCTGCTACTATATATGCTTCCATAAAAAGTCGATTGTTTTTTTGTAAAATCCAATTAAGCAATTTAGGGTTTATCTTTTAAAAAATTTGCTTAAAATAGCTCTGCTTAACTATAACTTGTAACATTTATTTAACTTAGGTAATTCGCAACTATCGGCACTCTTCTTCCTACTCCAAATGCCTTGGGAGAAATTCTTATTACAGGACAAAACTGATTTCGTTTGTATTCATTCATGTTTACCAGTCTTAATATTCTATCCACCATCACGGGATCATATTGCTGGGCTTTAATTTCATTCGGCCCCTTTACCTTTTCAATGTATTGATACAAAATTTTATCCAGTATTTCATATGGCGGAAGACTATCACTGTCTTTTTGACCGGGTCTTAATTCTGCAGACGGCTCTTTTGTAATAATATTATGGGGAATTATTTCTTTGTCTGAATTGATGAACTTAGCTAGTTCGTAAACCTGTAGTTTATAGCAGTCGCCTAATACGCCCAGTCCGCCGGCCATATCTCCATACAATGTTCCATAACCTGTGGCCAGTTCACTTTTATTGGAAGTATTTAATAAGATATATCCAAACTTATTGGCAATTGCCATCAGCAAGTTGCCACGTGTCCTGCTTTGAATATTTTCTTCGGCTAACCCAAAGGGTGAGTCATTAAAAAGAGGTGTTAATTCCCTTATGAACTCATTGTAAATTTTTTTGATTGGAATAATGTCATAAGGGTTTCCCAGATTCTTACTCAACTGTTCTGCGTCATCTACTGAATGCCCTGTTGAAAACTCTGATGGCATCAATACAGCACGAACATTTTCTTTTCCTAAGGCAACACATGCCAGTGCAAGAGTAACAGCGCTGTCTATCCCACCACTACTTCCGATGATTGCTTTGGTAAAACCCATTTTTTTAAAATAGTCACTTATACCTAAAACTATGGCTTCATAAACCTGTGAAATATTAAGTTCCGGCACAAAATGCAAAGGCTCTGGCTCGTGCTGCATTACCAGAAAAGGCTCTTTAACGGGATGGTCGAATGTGCCATCATCATTTAAGAGCACTTCACAAACATCTTCTTTAAACTGGGGAAGTTGTTTGCAAAGATTGGCACTTTTATCAAATACTAATGAGGCACCATCAAAAACAATCTCTGTCTGGCTCCCTACAGCATTGCAATAGATAAGAGGCAGTTTATATTTTGTAACATTAGCTTTAATAATTGCCTTCCTGTCTTCAACATGAGTATAGTCAAATGGGGAAGCTGAAATGTTTATCATCACGTCAGGTTGCTGAGGCATAAGTTTATCCATAGGGCATATGCGATATAATGGATTATCCCCCAGGTTCCAGATGTCTTCACAGATAGTTAGCGCTATTTTTTTCCCCTTGAATTCAATTATATTCCAGTCAAAGGCAGGTTCAAAGTAGCGGTATTCATCAAATACGTCATAGGTAGGAAGGCACGTTTTATGTGCAATTCCCTTTATTTCTTTTTCATACAAGAGAAAAGCAGCGTTGAAAAGATCTTTACCTTCTCTCACCGGGTTACGATCCGGGCCTCCTACAATGACACCAATATTATCCGCGTGCTCTTTAATAATGTCAATACTTTCATAACATTTGTTTACAAAATCATTAAAATCCATAAAATCTCTTGCAGGATAACCACAAACCGACATTTCGCTGAACACAATGAGATCGGCGTTTTTAGTTTTAGCAATTTTTATTGCGTCAATAATTTTATTGGTGTTACTTTCAAAATTGCCAATGTGATAATTTTGCTGCGCAAGAATAATTTTCATTTTGCAAAATTAGCTGAATAAATGATCCAAGTTTTTCGAATAAAATTAAAGCTGTTCTTTAAAATGTCTAAAATATCAATTTTACTTTTTTGCATATGCATGTTGTTTTCATGCAATAGCCATAAAAACATTCCTGACGTTTCCGGCGTAAAAGTTAATCTTGAAACCCGCAGATTTGACCAGGACTTTTTTGCAATTGACACAAATAATGTTGCTGCTTCCATGCAGCAAATTTTGAAAAAATATCCCCGTTTTACTCCCGATTTTATTGAGAATATTCTTGGCCTTGATATGGACAGTTTATTGATTCCCTTTAATGCACAACACAAGGCCGTCCGATTGTTCATTAAAGATTACGGTCCGATTAAAGATTCTTCAGATAATATTTTTAAAGATTTTAGTAAAGAAAATGATGAAATAAAACAAGGATTGAAATTTGTAAAATATTATTTCCCTGAATATAAATTACCGCAGTCAGTAATAACTTTCATTGGGCCAATCAATGCAAATTTTGAAACATCATTTGGCACGCAGGGCGACATACTCACTTCTGAAGGGTTGGGTGTTGGATTACAACTTCATCTTGGGAAAAAGTTTTCGCTTTATCAAAGTCCTGAAGGACAGGAACAATATCCTGAATATCTCTCAAATAATTTTGATCCCGGGCATATACCGGTGAACTGTATGAGAAACATAGTAGATGATCTTTTTCCTGACAGAAGCAGGGGTAGGGCTATGATAGAACAGATGGTTGAAAAAGGAAAGAGGCTGTTTTTGTTAACCAGTTTTTTGCCTAAAACACCGGAATACATTTGTCTTGGCTACACGGATAAGCAATTGAAAGATTCTTACACGAATGAAGCAATTATATGGGATTTCTTTTTAAATAATGATTTACTAAATAACGCAGAGCAAAATATCGTTAAGAATTACATTGGAGAAAGTCCAAAGACGCAGGAATTTGGAAATGATTCGCCGGGAAATCTTGGAAGTTTTACGGGGTTACAAATTGTAAAAAAATACATGGAAAAATTTCCTGGAACAAAGTTGCGGGAGTTGATGAATGGAGATGCCAGGGAGATTTACAGCAATTCTAAATACAAGCCCAGGAGTTAATTTAATTTTAAAGGAACGACCATTTCGAACGCGGGAATATTAACAAGGAATGTTTGCTTGTTGTGACTGTTTTCCATAAAATAAATTCCGTGCATTTTTCCTAATTCACTTCTAAGGTTACATCCGCTGACATATTGATATTTTTCTCCGGGATTTATTTTTGGCTGAACACCTATTACACCTTCGCCTTCAACTTCCCTGTATTCTGAATTACTATCAAAAATGTACCAATGCCTTCTCAGCAATTGTACAGGGAATGTGTTATTGTTTGCGATAGTGATGCGGTACGCAAACATAAATTCATTAGTAACAGGATTACTATATTCCGGTTGATAAAAAGTCTCAACGCTAATGGTTACACCTTCTGAAATTTTAGAGATCATAATCCTGTTGCTTGATTATAAAGTTATTAAAACTGAATAAAATATAAAAATGATATTTCATTCGGTTCTTTATTTTAAAAATGAGTTGATGACGGTGGTGATATTGTGAATAAAACAATTGTATTACCTCTCTTATTTTATCACGGCTTTTACATAACCATTCCGTTTTAGCCACTGCAATATTTTTTCCCTTTTATCGCCCTGAATTATTATTTCATTGTTCTTTACTGAGCCACCGGTGCCACAATAGGATTTTAATTGCTTGCCCAATATTTCCATGTTCGGTAAAGTCCCCAAAAATCCCTCTACAAGGGTAACCACTTTTCCTCCCCGTTGTTTCGAGTCAATCCTCACAATTAGCGACTGCTCCTTTTCCGGTAATGTGATGCTTTCTTGTTCTTCCTCAGTTGATATTCTCAAATCAGGATCAGTTGAATAGACGATTCCCGAATTATATAACCTTTTCCTGGACATATTATTGTTTTATTACTGCTTTGAGGCTTAAGTCAAGGCTTATTGCGTGGTGAATAATTGCTCCGCTTGAAATGAAGTCAACACCGGTAGCAGCATATGATTTAATATTATTGTAATTAATTCCGCCGCTGGCCTCAGTTTCATATTCGCCATTTATTATTTTCAATGCTTCTGAAATTTGATCGGGTGTAAAATTGTCAAGCATGATGCGGTTTACTTTTCCAATTCTTACTACGTTTATGACATCTTCAATACTGCGGGTTTCTATTTCAATTTTCAAACCCGGCTTTTTTTCCCTGACGTATTCCGAAGCTTTCAAAATTGCCTTTTCTATTCCTCCGCAATAATCAATATGATTGTCTTTAAGCATGATCATATCGTACAATCCAAACCTGTGATTTTCGCCTCCGCCGATTCGTACCGCTTCTTTTTCCAGTAGCCTGAAATTTGGAGTTGTTTTCCGCGTATCCAGCAATTTGGTTGAATAACCTTCAAGTTTATCGACATATTTTTTTGTAAGAGTAGCGATGCCGCTCATTCTTTGCATACAGTTAAGTACAAGCCTTTCACAGGTAAGTATTGTATAAATACTTGCCTCTACATCAAATGCTACATCTCCGGCACTCATACTTTCACCGTCATTTTTTATTTTTTTTACAACAGATGAAGGCTCTACGCTTTCAAATATTTTACCGGCAACCTCCACTCCAGCCAGAACACCAGGTTCTTTAATTTTTAATACGGCCTTACCTCTTGTACTTTTATCCATACAGGAAAGTGTTGAGTGATCGCCGTCACCTATATCTTCATTTAATGCAAGGCTAATAAACTGGGAAAGTTGTTGGTCATAAGACCGGTAATAATTCATAAAAAAAAATTATAAAATGCCCATGATAACTGAGATTTTGAAAATAAAAAGCCCAGCGAAACCAAGCCTGGAACCGGTAATTTTTGATAATTTATTTCTCAAAGCGAAGTTCCTGGATAAAGAGTTCCTCGCCTTTCTGTTTAAGAAAAATTGTTGTGCGGAATACACCATTGACGGTTTCAAGGTTGCCTATACAGTATTGCGAAGATGAATTATCACTCTTATGTATTACCTGGAAATTTTTTACAGAATTTATTGAAAAGAAATCCTGTATTACCAATTGAGCCTGGCTTCTGCTATATGAATTACTTTTGCCTGGCAATGTGATTTCAACAGAATTGTCAAAAAATTTTGAAACTTCTGATGGATTCCCGGATTTCATCGCATTTATGATATCATCTAAGGATAGTGATACAAAGGCAGATAATGAAAATAATAGAAGGAAAGAAAGTAGTAAATTTTTCATAGTATATCATTAAATAAAGTAAATTTTGCGAAAAACATGCCAACATAAATATAACACCACAAGTGTTAGGTTTATAACTTGTTAGAGGGAAAAAATTAAATTAAACAAATCTTTTCATATTAAATACAGTTTTGAAATATGGAAGCAAAAAAAGTGATATTAATAGTAATGGATGGCTGGGGGCTTGGGAAAGTAAAAGAGAGTGATGCTATTCAACATTCTAATGTGCCTTTTGTAAGTTCACTTTACGCCAAATATCCACATACTACATTGGTAACTTGTGGTAAAGCAGTGGGCTTACCCGAAGGTCAAATGGGAAATAGCGAAGTAGGCCATCTGAACCTGGGGGCCGGGAGGATTGTTTACCAGGAACTTGAGAGAATAAATGTGGCTGTTGAAACGGGTGTTTTTCAAAAAAATGAAACACTGCTAAACAGCCTTACTTATGCCAAAGAAAATAACAAATCATTGCATTTGATAGGTTTGGTAAGTAATGGGGGAGTACACTCGCATATTAACCACTTGAAAGCAATCGCCTCCGTGTGCAAAGAAAAAAATATTGAAAATGTTTACATCCATGCTTTTACTGACGGACGTGATACTGATCCTAAAAGCGGAGTAGATTTTTTAAAGGAACTTGAGGCACATCTTGAGAAAACCACCGGAAAAATTGCGACTGTTACCGGGCGATACTATGCAATGGATCGGGATAAAAGATGGGAACGGGTTAAAATCGCTTACGATGCATTGATTAACCGTAAAGGATTAATTACAAATGATATTTTATCAGCAGTGGAAACCTCGTATGCGAATAATATTACCGATGAATTTTTATTGCCTGTAATAAATGGACAAACTCAGGATTCAGCAATACAAGATGGCGATGCTGTTATATGCTTCAATTTTCGTACAGACAGGTGCAGGGAAATAACCGAAGTGCTTACGCAGAATGCTTTCCCTGAGTTAGGAA
>JBKJRY010000002.1:0-5287 GCA_046593045.1 Chitinophagaceae bacterium
GTAAAAAAGAACTGAAGAATATTAATGTAGACATGAGGATAGCTCCTTTATTATAAATGTTTTAATAACTAAAATAAAAAAAATGAAAAAAGAACAAAAAATGCCCCCGGCATCAAAAGAAAAAAAAACAGGTCCGGGAAGTGACCATGTAAATAAATTTAAAAAAGGGAAAACTACAACTGCAGCAGCGATTGACAATATTGTAAAAGGGGCAGTTGAAAATGTAAAGCCCCGGTCGGGCAGGGGGCTTACCGATGAAGGCACTGTGGTTTTTTATGATGAGGAACGTTGATTATCATGTTAGATTTTTGAAAGATTCTGAAAATTTAAATCCGGGGTATTAAACCAGGTATGTACAAAATGACTGTTGGTAAATAGTTATTGGATTTCTTCAGAAGGAATATCCAATACTTTTTTTTAAAAAATTAAAAATGGAATTTCCTAAATAATTTTATTAACAATATAATTTACAAACATGACAGACATCACTATCAACATTAAAACGGGTTCTGAGAATAGCGAACCCAAGATTACAACTACTACAGACAATACTACAACTGCGGTTCCAAAAACAGCATCACCAAAAGTGGAAAGTCCGAAAACGGAAACGAAGGAAGAAGCTACTTCGGAAAAAGAATCTCCAAAGAATGATGACGCAAAAAAAATGCCTGCCTTGTCGTCAGACAGGGACATGACCGAAGAAGAGCATGCCAAAATGAGTGCGGATAAAACTGACCCTTCTGAAAAGCCCTCATCTAAAGAGAAATCTTCAGATAAAGATGACGCAAAAAAAATGGACATGACCGAAGAAGAACATGCAAAAATGGGGTCTCAAAAAAGCGTTACAAAATAAAGTGTAATCAGCATAACATTTACAACTATGGCAAAAATTACCATCAATATTGATACGGAAGGCGATGAGCCGAAGGTTACAACTACAACGGAAAATACTGAAACTGCTACTCCTGAAGTAGAGCCGTCAAAAGAGGAATCTCCAAAAGAATCAACTCCAAAAGAATCAACTCCAAAAGAGGAATCTCCAAAAGAAGAAATGAAAGAAGAAACTTCTTCGGAAAAAGAATCCACTAAGTATGAATCTTCAGAGAAAGATGACTCGAAGAAAATGCCTGCCTTGTCGTCAGACAGGGATATGACCAAAGAGGAACATGCTAAGATGGACCACAGCAAGATGGGTCATTCTAAAATGAACATGACCAAAGAGGAACATTCCAAAATGGATCATAGTAAAATGGATCATGGAGCTATCCCGATGGGTATGGCCGGGCACGACCATCACCGGATGATGATTGAAGATTTCAAGAAAAGGTTTTGGGTTAGTTTAATTATCACCATACCGATTCTTGTTTTTTCACCTATGATTCAGCAGTTTTTCAGTTACCAGTTATTGCTTCCTGGAAATAAATATATTTTGATGGCCCTGTCTTCCATCATTTATTTCTGGGGAGGTTGGCCGTTTTTAAAAGGTTTTTTTGGAGAGATAAAAAAAGGAGCACCGGGTATGATGACCTTAATTGCTATGGCCATCAGTGTTGCCTATTTTTACAGCGCAGCAACCGTTTTTGGGTTACCTGGTATGGATTTCTTTTGGGAACTAGCTACACTTATCGTCATCATGTTATTGGGGCATTGGATTGAAATGAAATCTGTACTTGGCGCTTCAAAGGCATTGCAATTACTGGTAAGTATGATGCCCGCAGAAGCACACCGGGTAAAAGCAGATGGGCAGGTGGAAGATGTAAAACTGGAAATGCTGGCACCAAATGATGTGATTATGATTAAGCCAGGGGAAAAAGTTCCTGCTGATGGAATCATTGTGGAAGGCAGCAGTTATTTGAATGAAGCCATGCTTACCGGTGAATCAAAACCCGTAAAAAAAGAAGTGGAAAATAAAGTGATTGGTGGTTCCATCAATGGTAATGGTTCTTTAAAAGTAAAAGTGGAACATACCGGCGAGGACAGTTATCTCAATAAAGTAATTACTCTGGTTGAAGGAGCCCAGAAATCAAAATCAAAAATGCAGAACCTGAGCGACCGGGCCGCCAAATGGCTTACTTATATCGCACTGGCAACAGGTTTTGGTACGCTGGCTACCTGGCTTATTCTGGGCCACCCTTTTATATTTGCATTAGAGCGTATGGTTACTGTAATGGTCATTGCATGTCCGCATGCACTGGGATTGGCCATTCCTTTGGTTGTTGCTATTTCAACTGCAGTATCAGCTCAAAATGGTTTGCTGATCAGAAACCGGACAGCTTTTGAAGAGTCCCGAAAAATATCAGTAATACTCTTTGATAAAACGGGAACATTAACCAAAGGAGATTTTGGGGTAACAAGAATTGTATCTGTTGACAAGCAATTTACCGAAGATGAATTGCTTCGTATTTCATCTGCACTGGAACAAAGTTCTGAGCATCCTATTGCTGTTGGTGTTATTCAAAAAGCAAAAGAAAAAAAGATCATCATCCCTAAACCAGAAAAATTTAATGCCATAACCGGTAAAGGAGTAGAAGCAACGGTTGAAGGCAAACAAATAAAAGTAGTAAGCCCTGGTTATCTGAAAGATAAAAGCATTGCTGTTCCTGAAGATGCCTACAGCAGCGAAGCAGAGACAGTGGTATTCATTATTATAGATGAAAAACTTGCCGGATACATTGCTCTGGCTGATGAGATAAGACCCGAAAGCGTTGAAGCTATAAAAGTGTTTAAGAAAAATAATATCAAAGTGCTGATGGCAACTGGTGATAACGAAAAAGTAGCAAAAGCAGTAAGTGATAAGTTAGGTTTGGATGGATATTTTGCAGAAGTGTTGCCGCATCAAAAAGTAGAGATTGTAAAAGACCTGCAAAGCAAGGGTGAATTTGTGGCTATGACTGGTGATGGCGTAAACGATGCCCCGGCATTGGCGCAGTCAGATGTAGGTATTGCTGTAGGCTCTGGTACAGATGTAGCAGCAGAAACAGCAGACATTATTTTAGTGAACAGTAACCCACAGGATATTGCCAACCTGATCTTATTTGGCAAAGCAACCTACAATAAAATGATTCAGAACATCGCCTGGGCAACCGGTTATAATGCCATAGCTATTCCTTTGGCAGCTGGTGTACTTTATTCTTATGGTATTGTTTTGGGCCCTGCAGTAGGTGCTGTGCTCATGAGTTTGAGTACAATCATTGTAGCCATAAATGCGCAATTGCTCAGAAAGAAAATAGGTAATAAATCAAACTTGAAATAGTGCCTTAGAAAGCTGATGCAATAGCTTAAGCAATTATGCTGATACAATCAAAATTGTATAAAAGATTTCATCAGGGAAAACAGTTTCGGCTAAATTAATAGCACATCATTTAAAGCTGAATGAAATAATGCATGCTGATAAAGTATTTGAAATTGCTGTAATAAAAAAAGCATTGAAAATAATTTGAAGAAATGAATAAAACAAAATCATGAACAGTAAGGAACTGATCAGTGATACCGAACTGGAAAAACTTCAGCACGAATCATTTAATTATTTTTTGCATGAGGCGAATCCAGTCAACGGACTGGTGGTTGACAAGACCGCAGCAGATTGGCCTGCCAGTATTGCCGCAACTGGTCTGGCACTGGCAGCTTATACTGTAGGTGTTGAACGGGGATTTATGTCACGTTCCGCAGCAATAGAACGAACATTGAATACGCTGCGTTTTATCTGGAATAGCCCACAGGGTACTGAACCTGATGCCACCGGCTACAAAGGTTTCTATTATCATTTTCTTGACATGCAAACTGGTCGCCGTGCCTGGCAGTGTGAACTCTCAACCATAGACAGCACTTTTCTACTGGTAGGGGCGTTGACTGCAGGAATTTATTTTGATGGGGAGACTTCAGAAGAGCAGGAAATCCGCACCCTCGCAGATGCGCTGTATAGCCGGGCAGATTGGCAATGGGCGCAGAACGAAGGTGAAACGGTTACCCACGGCTGGAAGCCAGAAAGTGGATTTCTAAAATACCGTTGGGAAGGCTACGATGAGTCTATGCTGCTGTACATCTTAGGATTGGGTTCGCCTACTTATCCATTGCCAGAAGCAAGCTACACTGCGTGGGCTTCCACTTACCGGTGGGAGCAGCGTTACGGGTATGAATATCTGTACGCCGGTCCAATGTTCACACATCAGCTCTCACACGTTTGGATTGACTTTCGTGGTATTCAGGATGCCTTCATGCGTAGCAAAGGCTTTGATTATTTTGAGAACAGCCGTCGTGCTACTTATGTGCAACAACAGTATGCGATTGACAACCCATTCAAATTCTCAGGCTATGCTTCACATTGCTGGGGAATCACAGCAAGTGATGGCCCCGGGCCTGACACGCTAAAAATAAATGAGATGGAGCGGCAGTTTTTTGATTATGTAGGTCGCGGTGTACCATACGGACCTGATGACGGTACTCTTGCACCTTGGGTAGTTGCTGCATCGCTTCCGTTTGCGCCTGAAATCGTGTTGGCCAATCTCCACTATTGTATTCACCAGGTCAGGTTGACGGAGTTCAATTCCTATGGCTTCAAAGCGTCTTTTAACCCCACTCACCCGGGTGAGGAAAGCAATCCTTATGGCTGTTGGGTTTCGCCATGGCACTATGGGCTTAATCAGGGCCCCATTGTTTTAATGATTGAAAACTATCGTACCGGCCTGTTGTGGCAATGGATGCGAAAGTGCCCATACATCGTTTCAGGCTTGCAGCGGGCAGGTTTTACCGGAGGGTGGTTATGAAATTTGGAATGTAAAATTCCTCTTAATTACTTCAGTATTTGTCAAAAAGAAATGTATGCACCAGATACGCTCACAACATTGATTAAACGAAATAGAAAAAATGCAATCAACAACAAATATAACAACACTATTTCTCGACATTGGCGAAGTGCTGCTGACAAATGGATGGGGGCATGAATATCGACTGCTTGCGGCAGAGAAATTTAATCTTAATTACAACGATTTCAATACCAGGCATGCCATTGCCTTCGAAACTTATGAAATAGGCAAACTTACTGCGGACGAGTATTTCGACATTGCTGTTTTTTATGAACCAAGGGATTTCACCAAAGATGCATTCCGGCAATTCATGTTTAGACAGTCTAATCCGTACCCTGAAATGATCGGATTAATAAAGAGGCTTAAAGAACAATATGGTTTAAAGATCATTGCAGTAAGCAATGAAGCAAGGGACTTAAATACCTACAGGATTGATGAATTTGAGTTGGCAAGCTTTATTGATTTTTTTGTTTCCTCCACGTATG
>JBKJRY010000377.1:0-2727 GCA_046593045.1 Chitinophagaceae bacterium
AGTATTAAGGCTGATGAGATAATTATTGAACAGGGCAATTTGTTTTTTTCAGATAAAACAGGATCGCCACATACCGATATCTTTAAACCCGGTATGTGGCGATCCTGTTTTATCTGAAAAAAACAAATTGCCCTGTTCAATAATTATCTCATCTGCTCTAATGCTGTTAAACTTACCCAACAGTTTTTCATAAATGGCAAGGCTGTCGCTGCTGTTCAATATTTTTTTTTCTTTTTTGCCGGAGCTGATTATATGAATAATGGGATGTTTGATCAGAATTGACTTTGCCTCTACAGCAGTATTACTGAGCAATGCCGGAACATTTGCACCTCGTATAGAAACCTCTTCAATAAGTATATTAAAAACAGTTGGCTCAGATGCTGTATCGTACAGCAGCAATTGTTTTTCTAAAGAATCTGATTGCAATGCTACATTATAGAAAGACACATTTCCATTTACCTCATCAATAAACGAACTGTCGTAATGAATAAAATATAAACTATCCGTGCCTTTGCTTATTGCATTTTCAATACTGTTCTTAACAATACCTTTTTTGTAGTACTGCCAATAAATCCAGCCACCAATAAGTGCCAGAACTACAACCAGTAAGATAATTTTAATATTTTTTTTCAAAGTAATTTTTTGCAGCACTTTAAAAAGGTAAGTCCAGTGCAATGTTTAAAATAAGATTTTCTCTTCGCCAGGAACCACTTCCAAAATCGATCTGGTTAAATACCCATCTCTGGCCATCGGGTAAATATGGTTTCCGCAATGGTGTGCCCAAATCGGCCCTGATGATTAAAACATTGGCATCAAATCGCAAACCGAAACCTGAAGCTACTGCAAGTTCTTTATACGAGTTCTTAGTGAGTTTTCCCGCAGGGCCAAAAAGCAACGTGTCTTTTTGCTGATCTTCGATATAAACATTATTGATTTCAATCCATTGGGGTAAACGATAATCAACTGAACCTATTACAACTTTTGTTTTTAATTTATCCTGCCTTTTTTATTATCCTTTTATTAGACATTTGTTAAAGCCAATAGCATAAAAATTTCTTTGAAGAAAGCTGCGTTAGCTGCCTTAGGTTAGCAAAGTACATAAACAAGCACATTATTTTTTAGTGCCGGTAATATTTGTGTTATAAGTTGATCATGGAACAATTCCAGCCCCCTAAAGGTCTGCACATCTAGATCGGTAAATGTTATACAACATTGGAAAGAAATTACATGATTCACACATTTTAAAGTCTTTCTAAAGTTCTATAACATTTATCGTAGTAGATGTGCAGACCTTTATGGGGCGGAAATTATTCCGGGATTAACTAATAGAACAAATATTACCGGCACAAAGAAATAATGTGCTTCTTTACGTACTTTGCTAACCTAAAGCAGCTAACGCAGCTTTCTTCAAAGAAATTTTTACGCTATCGGCTTTAACAAATGTCTAATAAAAGGATAATAAAAAAGGCGGGCAAAATACTGGTATACATACTTGGAGGTTTGTTTATACTCTTGTGCCTTTTTTTTCTGTTCATTAACCTGCCTGTGGGAAAACGGATAGTAAAGAACCGGGTGCAATCATACCTGCAGGATAAATTAAAAACAAAAGTTGTTATAGGTTCTGTTGATTACCGTTTACCTGAATGGGTTGAAATCAATAATGTTTATATCGAGGATCAGCAAAAAGATACGATAATTGTTGGTGAAAAGATATCCGCAGATCTCAATATGTTTAAATTGATATGGGGGTATACCGATATTCAAAAACTTGCTTTCAAAAATATTTTTTTAAATGTTGACCGGCGTGAAAATGACAGTGCATTTAACTTTCAGTTTATTGTAAATGCTTTTTCTGGAAGCAAACCAACAACAACAACCGTTGTGGTAGATACTGCTGCATTAAAATTGACGCTGGACAGGTTGCTGTTTGATCATGTAACTATAAGATTCAAAGATAAAAATGCCGGAACAGATTTTACTGCGGGTATTGAAAAAATGGATGTTACCTTAAAAACATTCCGGCCTGAAAGGATAAGTTTTGGAATAGAAGATTTTACTGCATCAGGAGTTGACTTCTTTATGCAAACGTATAAAGAAATAAAACCCGATTCTTCTTTGCCTGCCACAGTTGCTGATACAATAATAGATCGTGGATACGGACTGCTGTTCACAGCTTCAAATTTTAATTTGAGGGATGTAAATGTAACCATAGATAATAAAATATCGGGCATGTATTATTCTAATAAAGTAACGCACCTTGGTTTAGCTAATGTATTGTTTAGTTTATCTCAATCTGTAGCTACAGCCGATACATTACTGCTGGATAGTTCCTTTGTTCAATTTATAAATCCAAAACGAACTCCTGTAAAGGTTTCAAAAGAAACTATTGTAACCACGACCCCGGATCCCTGGCAGATAAAAGCAAAACAGGTTTTGTTTACAAATAATAATATTTGTTTCGATGATAACAATCTTCCCCAATCCGGTGGATTTGATTTCGGGCATTTTAATGTTAGTAATCTGTCAGCTGATATAAATGCATTTACTTATTCAGCAAACAGAACAGGGGCGCTGGTAAAGCAACTTACATTTAAAGATACCAGTGGTTTTGTATTGGATACAACACATGTAAATTTCCTGATGACAGATACGGTTTTTTCTGCCCGGGAATTGTATGTAAAAACAGCAAATAGCCTTTTACAGAATTTAATAGAAATTAAATTTGAC
>JBKJRY010000445.1:0-9373 GCA_046593045.1 Chitinophagaceae bacterium
AAAAATCATCATCCAATTTTACAGGGAGCTCTATTCTAAAAAAGAAGCCAAAGGCAATGGAAACTCAATACAATCAACAAAGGTATCTTTACAAATAAAACGTTTAGGACAATATTGGAGCCAAATATAATCTTTTGTGTAAAGCCTACTAAACAGGTCGGCTTTCAGGCCTGCTATTTCATCATCCTCAATTCAAAAAAACCTCATCCACAAATACCCATCCCTTTTCTCCTTTACCCCTATGCCATGCCGGTAGTTTGCTTACAGGTTTGAGAATTACTTTTAAAATTTTAAACCTGGATGGTGCGAAATCCACATCATAACTTGCCATGTATATGGGTTTTTCTTTGGTGGGTTGTGGCGGTTGCTGGCGTTTTAATAAATGTAAGGATGCTTTATCTTTTCCTCCCCATACTTCTATTTCCTGCGGCGGCATCAGGTAGCCGTTTATATCAACAATGCTGCTGATGGTAACTGATGAGGCTTTCATTTCTTTATCAAAATAAAATAAGGCTTCCATCGGCTGTGTCCTGTACCCAAGCCACATCCCGTCACGATAATTGGTGCTGCCAATCTTGTTGTCGTGTAGTGTTAGTGCGCCGTCGCCTTTGTATTGTGGATCGGGTCCTGTTACTAATTCAACAGAATCAGGTACAACGCCAGCTTTAAAAAATATTTTCTCAACTATATCACTGCTTATCCACCCGGGCTTAAAGGCTTTCGCTTTTATGGTTTGCTTTTTATCAAGCATTACACCATCCTTATATACGGGTGACTTGATACTGTCAGGCTCTGTACCATCTGTTGTGTAGCGGATGATTACTCCATTTATGTAATGTTTTAATTTCAGTGGTTCGGGTTTTGCAATTACCTGCTCTTCATTTTCAATTATCGGCGGATTTAATTTTATGACAACTGTATCACCTTTATAACCGGTTTCGATATCAGTGGTTTTCAATTGCTGTTGCAGCCTTCTTATTTCTTCCGGTGGCAGAGAAGTGTTCCAGACAAATAGTTGAGCAAGCTTTGGTAAGCTTGCTAATGATTGCAGGTTGGCTGATTTTATTTTTGTACCTGACAGGGACAAGAGTTTTAATTCTTTCAGCTTTGCCAGTTCATTCAATGTTGCACCGGTGATATTTGTAAAAGCGAGGTTTAGTTTTCGAAGGTTCGTAAACTGGCTGATCGTTTTAAGGTCGTCATCACTCACCGGCATCTTATTCAAATTGAGCTTTACAATTTGATTTTTTATCCCAAGTAATTCTTTTAACTGTTCCGGCTTGAATTGTTCAATTCCAAAAAACTCAACTCCCAATGCCGGTGAACCGATAGCAAGCGGTCTAACTACACGATAATTAGTATTCAATGCACCGACCTTTTTCTCATCCGGGGGAGCAAAAGTATAATCATCTGTTTCTATAGTTTGAAATAACGGAGCAGCCAATAACCGTAAACTATCTCTTTCAGGAAGTGAAGCAACTTTTGCGGTAAAGCTGGCACCGTTTTTTATCCAGTGGTATAATATCTCTGCCTCTTCATCAGTTAATTGGGGCTTACCCGTTGGCGGCATGTGCTTTTTACTTTGGAGCGGCAGATGAATCCTCTCCATCAATAGCCCCAGATCGTTCGAAGTAGAATCCCATAGCTTTCCGTCTTTACCACCTTTCAACAACAACTCCTGTGTTTCCATAACAAGTTCGCCTTTTGCTTTTTGAGCATTATGGCAACTGATACATTTTGCTTCCAAAATCGGTTGGACCATATTAGCATATACTACGGCATCTTCAAATAAAACAACTGGCTTTTGCTTTTCGGGGGTAATAGGCGCCAGCAAAAAATCTTCGCCGTGTGTTATGTTGGAACCAAGATGTCCTGTCACAATAATCATGACCATGGCACCAAGCGCCGTCGTTAATAATACCGGCTTTATCTGCCGCATTTTTACACGGAATACATACCATGCGAGGGAAAGAAAAGAAATAAAAACGCCGCCCCATTTGTGCCACACCAGCAGGTCAGGTGTGTAGCCTGCTTCCCTCGAAAGAAATAATCCCATTAGTGCAGTGATTACGGAAGTGATCGCAGCAGCCAATAACAATTCATCACCTATCTCAGCCTTAACCCCTACATACAACTTTTTATATCCTGAAAATAATTCCCAGAAAATACAAAGTGCTAGCATCACGATCGGGAAATGTAAAAACAAAGTATGCATTCTTCCCGCCACTTGCAGCCATGCGGGCACGTACAGCCTGTTATCGAATATTAACAGGAACAACAATAGAATATTAAGCGCGAATGTGATATTAAAAATTATACTTTTCCAATTTTTCATGCGCTTAATAAGTTTTTATTTCATCAATAAACAACCAGGCCTGTGTCCCTTTACCGGGATGGCTTTCGGGAATAGAATGTAAAGGCTCTGCGTGTACAACTTCTGAAAGAAGAAAACCATTGCCAAAAACTTTTGTTTTGAAAGTGGTTAATGATTTTTTTAATACTATACAGCTTTGGTAAACTTTGTATTTTTCATTTGGCTCAACATTATTTTGCGTGTAGAATATTTGTGTTGCCGGCTGGGCAAATTTCAATGAAGCCGTTGCTGATCCTGCGAAAAATGTCGGGATATAATTCTGCATAAAAGTTGCTAACCAAAACTGTTGTTGTCCAGGGTAATTACTAAAACACAAAAATGTAAGTGGTGGTAACAATAATTTCGTCATTAAATAACGGGCGATAATTTGTAAGGGTACACTTTTCCCGAATTCCATTGAGCGACGTATAAATTTTGTTCATCGTCCACACACACATCATGCGGATATGAAAAGCATTTATCGGTTTGAGACATTTCGTCAAGCTTGCCATCAACATAATTTGGAGCTGACCCTGCAAGATTGGAAACAACTTTATAATCTTTATCAAGAATGGTTACAAAGCCAGATTGCTGTCCCTGCCGTGCATTCGTTTGTAAAACCGCTGAATATAAATAATCGCCATTAATAACAGGCCTGCATACCCATGCGCCGGGCAATGAAATGGTATTGATATATTCACCACTCATTGTATACCTCTTAAATGCATTTTGCTGACGCGAAGTAACAATTAAATTAGGCTGGCCTTTGTCCCGGAAATCAAGGCAGATACCGTGAGCATTTAATAAATGTTTTTCCTCGCTGCCTCTTCCGCCAAAATGATTCAGGTAACGTCCTTTGGAGTTATATTGAATTATGAAATCCTTTCCATACCCGTCGGCAACGTAAATATCACCATTAGGCGCAATCGCAGTTTCAGTGGGAATGTATTCGTCCTGCTTAGTATATTGACCGGTTTCTTTTGGATAATCCAACACCATTAAAACCCGTCCGTCAATTGTAGTTTTAATTACCTGGTGCCTTTTATTATCGCAAATGAATAAAACCTCGGTTCCGTTTTCATCAAACAATGTAAGGCCATGCGCACCGGGATATTCCCTGCCCCATGTGGTCAACAATTTACCTTTCTTATCATAAATTATCACATTGTTTTTAGTTTCATTCGTAAGAAGCAAAATGCGTCCTTTGCTGTCCTGTATCATTTCATGGCAATCGTTCACTGGATACTTTGCAACATCTGCCTGGCTCCAATGTGTATCAAGTTTATATCGCTTGCTACCTTGCCCAAGGACCGTGTCCTGTTGAAAAGGAATGGATGGTTTCACCATTAAAGCGGCCATTGTCAATGATGTGTTCTTAATAAAATTTCTTCTTTGCATGTGAATGTGTTATTATTTAATTTATTTGTAGTGATTAAGTTTATTTAATAAACAGCCAATTTCAAATGCATTTCAATGGTTTCAACTTGCAATCTCAAACCTGAACAAGTAATCCTTGGATTAACTTTACATCTCTTAATTGTCTATTTTCTATTAACACTTGCGTAAGGCGAAACATAGGTTGACAGTGTAAATTTTCGCAATCATCAGGTCCATTGGACATGGCTTGATAAACATATCCTTTCTGAATAAATTTCTATTACTATGCTATGCGATGATATCCTTTACCACCGTACCCGCCACATCTGTTAAACGGTAACGACGTCCAAGATGCTTGAAAACTAACTTCTCATGATCAAGGCCCATGAGGTTTAAAACGGTTGCCTGAAAGTCATGTACGTGCACGCCATTTTGGATAACGTTATACCCAAATTCATCTGTCTCACCGTACACTCCCGGCTTCACACCACCGCCTGCCATCCATATCGTAAAGCAACGGGGATGGTGATCACGTCCATAGCTTTCTTTAGTAAGTTTCCCCTGGCAATAATTGGTTCTTCCAAATTCTCCGCCCCAGATCACCAGCGTTTCATCCAACAATCCTCTTTGTTTCAAATCGGTTATCAATGCCGCGGAAGCCTGGTCGGTATCTAAAGCCTGTCCTTTAATTTGCGACGGCAAACTATCATGAGCGTCCCAACCCTGGTGATATAGTTGTACAAAGCGAACTCCACTTTCTGATAATTTTCTTGCAAGTAAACAATTGGCCGCGTAGGTTCCCGGAACAAGACAATCGGGGCCGTATAGTTTTATGGTATCTTCAGGTTCCTTACTTAAATCCGTTACTTCGGGAACTGCAGTCTGCATACGATATGCTAATTCATACTGCTGAATCTTCGCATGAATTTCCGGGTCGGCTGTTGTCTTAAAAGATTCCTCATTCAACCCTGCTAATACATCAAGCATCTTCCTCCTGTCATTTTTATCAATGCCATCATGATTGTTGAGATACAACACCGGATTTTCACCGCTACTGAATTGTACTCCCTGGTGAACTGAATCCAAAAAACCATTACTCCATAATTTGGAATATACGCCTTGCCCGTTTCCTTTTCCTCTTGATAATAAAACACAAAATGCAGGCAGATTTTTATTTTCAGTACCTAATCCATAACTCATCCATGAACCCATGCTTGGGCGGTTACCCACCTGTGCTCCTGTTTGAAAAAAAGTAAGAGCGGGATCGTGGTTGATCGCCTCGGTGTACATGCTTTTAATAATGCAAAGGTCATCAACGACTTTAGCAGTGTGCGGCATCAACTCGCTGATGTATGCACCGGTTTGTCCGTATTGATTGAATTTAAATACGGTGCCTGCCAATGGAAATTTTTTCTGATCCGCAGTCATACCAGTAAGGCGCTGGCCCATGCGAATAGATGCAGGAAGATCCTCGCCAAACATCTCCTGTAACTTTGGTTTGTAATCAAAAAGATCCAATTGTGACGGAGCGCCATTTTGGAATAAATAAATAATTCTTTTAGCCTTTGGCGCAAATTGCGGAAGGCCGGTCATCAACATTTCTTCTTCACTTTTACTTCCGAAAAGATCGGGAATAAGTAGAGAACCTAAGGCAACACTGCCAACTCCCAGACTAAGCCTTGAAAGAAATTTGCGACGGTTAATACCAAGATTGTGTTCTAAAACTTCTTTATTCATGATCAGGATTTTGTTATGGCTTCCTCCATATTATAAATTGTGGAGATCACCTTCATTAAAGCTGCTGTTGTATTTACATCTAATTTATCATCGCCGGGATATTCTCCCACTTTAATAGTTGCAGCAGCATCAAGTTTTTTTTGTTTGAATTGCTGCAATTGGTCAGTAAAATAATTTTTAAGAATTTCTGTTTCTTTTTTATCAGGTTTACGGCAAATGATCCGATGAAAAGCCTTTGTTATTTTTTCATCGACGGAACTTTTTTCTTCTAAAAGTTTTTGCGAAAGCACTCTTGATGCTTCGAGTACAGTAGGATCATTCATCATCATGAGTGCCTGCAATGGAGTGCTCGTCAACGATCTTCGGACTTCACAAAGATCCCTGTTGCTGGCGTCAAAAATGCCCATATTGGGTGGAGGTACTGTAAGTTTAATAAATGTGTATATACCTCTTCTGTAGAGGCTCTCACCTTTGTCCTGTTTATAGGTTGCAAGTTCGCCTCTCCCTGATGTTGCACCCTCCCAAAGGCCTTTAGGCTGGTAAGGTTTTACACTTGGGCCGCCAATAGTTTTAACCAGCAGGCTACTGCTTGCTAAAATTATATCTTTTACCAACTCTGCCTTTACTCTCAGCCGCGGCGCATGCGACAGGTATACATTTTCAGGATCCTTTTTATAATTGTCTTCAACAATATTTCCTGATTGCCTGTAGGTAGATGATGTTACAATTTGTTTTATAAGTCTTTTGATATCCCATCCATGTTCCATAAAATCGACAGCCAGCCAATCCAGCAATTCGGGGTGAGAAGGCAATTCTCCCTGCGCACCAAAATCCCCAGACGTTTTTACAAGACCTCGTCCAAAAATTTCCTGCCATACCTGATTCACAAAGACACGGGAAGTAAGAGGATTATTTTTATCGACCGTCCATTCTGCAAGGCCAAGGCGGTTGGGGGGCAACTTAAGTGTATCATAAAATAAAACAGACTTGGGAGCAGATGGCTTTACTTCAACGGTAGGTTGATCATACACCCCGCGATTTAAAATAAATGTTTTGCGAAGCGTATCAGGATCGCCCATCACCGACACCATTAGTTTACCTGTATCCTTATTATTAATAAAAGAAAGCATGTTATGAAGGTCGCTGCTATCCAATGTGAGAATAGGAGTTTTAGCGGGTTTGGAAGTACCTACGTCACCTTCAAAGCCCGGCTCTTTACTTATGTTGAAAAAGGCGAACATCTGGTAATACTCTTTTTGAGAGATGGGATCGTATTTGTGATCATGGCATTGAGCACATTCAACGGTCAACCCAATAATCCCTCTTCCAAATGTTTTGGTTTTGTCAATATTATATTCCACCCTGTATTCTTCGGGAATAATGCCGCCTTCTTCGGTGTATTTATGATTACGGAGAAAAGCGGTTGCCAGTATTTCCTCTTTATTTGCATTAGGTAACAAATCACCGGCAAGCTGCCAGGTAACGAATTTATCGTAAGGCATGTTTTCATTGAAGGCATGTATCACCCAGTCGCGCCACGGCCATTGTGTTCTTACATTGTCATCCTGGTAGCCATAGCTGTCAGCATACCTGGCAATATCAAGCCAATGAAGTGCCATTTTTTCTCCATACTGCGGGCTTTTTAATAATTCATCAACAACTGCACTATAAGCGTTTGGATCTTCGGTAGCCATAAACCTGTTCATCATTTCTTCTGAGGGTGGCAAACCTGTAAGATCAAGCGAAACTCTTTTTAGAAGTCTTTCTTTATCTGCTTCGGGGTTATGTTTTAATCCCGTTTCCTGCTGCTTAGCCATAATGAAATAATCAATTTCATTTTTTGCCCAACTGTTGTCTTCTACTTTGGGAAGTGAACTTTTCTTCGGTTTTACAAAGGCCCAATGTGTTTCGTATTTTGCGCCTTGCTTAATCCACTTCTCGAAAAGGCTTATTTGGTAGGGAGTTAAAGCACCAAGATGCGATTCAGGCAATGGCATCATATACGATGAATCAGTTGAAGATATTCTTTTCAACAATTCTGATTCTCCAGGTTTACCCGGAACTATTGCAAATGCACCTTTCATTTCTGTAAGAGGAGCATAGGCAAATTTAGCATAGTCCAGGCGCAAGCCTGCTTCCTGCTTGCTTACATCAGGGCCATGGCATTTAAAACATTTATCAGACAAGATGGGACGGATGTGAAAGTTATAACTTACTACATCTGGTAAAGGAGGATCTTTACTATCCTCATTATTCATACAGGAAACCCATGTGCAAACAATTGCACAAAGTAAAAAAGTCACATAAAATAATTTTAGTCTCATTTATCTTTCCGTTTTTAAGACACCTTTAAAAATGTACCTGTTGTATTGTTACGCCCATGGATAATTGTACTCAAGACTCGTATATTTCGAAGAGCCTAAAGTTCGGTAATTATTTTAAAAGCTGTCCATATTTTATTCAACTTGTTATCCTTCGTGTATTTTTACCTTAAATTTTTGCGATGACCGATTAAGACTTGCAGTCCTGGCTTACTTTTTTACAGGATTAACTACTTCAACGTTTGTTATATCCAACTTTTACATCATCAATAGCTTTCAGCAATCCATCATCATAAGGGTCTTCTCTGAGCTGCCAAAACATAATACCTCCCAATCCATTGTCGATTACATATTTTGTTTTCAATCCAACAGATTTCTTATCGTCATATGTCACAAAAAGTTTTTTTTCAGCGTTGTACGAATATGGAGCCTGGGCACTGCTGTCCCAATGTGATACAAAACCGCTGTCAGCAGAAAGCTGGGTGGCAAAGTATTTATTCGGAATACCTCGCTTGAATGTTGTCTCCTGGTACAAACCTGTTCCTGAATCCTTCACATTTTCAAACATACGACCGTAAAAAGCTGCGCCGATAACAATTTTTCCCCGAGGCACTCCATGTTGCTCCATTAACCTAACGCCTGAATCCACTGATCCGGCATTTTCAGTTGCAGAATATAACGGTGTATGATGGCCGGTAACTGTTGAATAACCACCTACAAGATCATAGCTCATAAGATTCACCCGGTCTACTTTTTTCATTACTTTTCCCCACTCAATTGAATTTTCAATATATCTTTTAGAGCCCCCTGCAGCAAAGCTTAACTCATTCTTTTTACCCAGTTTTTTTCTGAGCTTTACAACAAGTGCAGTAAAGTTTTGTTTGTCTTCCGGAACGAAACGATGACCGGGAAATCCACTGATAGCAGGATATTCCCAATCCAGGTCAATACCATCTGTTCCAAAATAATCATTAATTTTTTTCACCGACTTTGCAAATTCCTTGCGGCCCTTTTTTGTTGAAAATACATCAGAGCATGTTTCACAACCACCCCAGCCGCCTAACGAAAGCATAACTTTTAAGTTAGGTGACCGCTTCTTAAGGCTCACGAGTTTTTGAATTAATGCCGAATCACCGGCGTTCCTGATATTCAGATCATTTCCTTTCAAGTGAGCAAAACTGAAGATGATGTGTGTGAGTTCATCGGTAGCAAAGCTGTCGATATCATCAGGACCACCCGTGTAATATGCAATCACTGAAATGTCATTTTTCTGCGACTGGCCAACCGAAAAAATCAGTAATAATTGCACTAACACAAATAATTTTATTTTCATAACGTTTGATTTAAAATAATAAATGATTAAGAGCTATGTTTGGGAGCATTAAATTTTTATAAATAATCAAATCTTCTCCTTTAATAACCCCGGGTATTTATCTGAAACATGAAGTATTAATTCACCAAAAAGCGTATTGGCCCAGGCAAACCATTTTCTCGTAAAATTAGATGCATCATTTTTATTAAATGATTCATGCATAAAGCGCGTTTCTGAATTTGAATTTTCCAGCATCGCGAGACATTTTTTTAC
>JBKJRY010000141.1:0-17297 GCA_046593045.1 Chitinophagaceae bacterium
CGTGAAATGTTGTAAATCTTAGCGGCATGATTAATGGAAATAAGTCCATTATGAATTTCATCAATGACGGAAAGTTTAAAGTCAAAACTAACTTTTTGATACTGATTTTTTCGGCGGTCTGCCTTTTTAATGTAAGCCATAGTATTGCTAAAAATGTTTAATTTTTAGTCAACCTATTTAAGAGTTTGTCAATGCTATCGGTTAGCTCCAACGGATCAGATACTTCGTCTGCAATTTTATGGGCGTGCTTTCCTTTTTCGGGGAATGCAAATAACCAGGTAAGGCCAGGCACCATTGCCGCTTATCGCGCCAATGACGTTTCTACGGGTAAACTATGGAATAGCGACCTCAATAAAAATGATGCAATTGGAAATTTCGCGAAGTTCAACACTCCTACCATCGCAAATGGTAAAGTGTATGCTCCCACCTTCTCAAAAGAAATAAAAGTATATGGACTCTCTTGCGATGATGCGATAGCCGGCTTGCAATATGGAAATGGGACGGGGCTTAAAGGTGAATATTTTTCCAATAGTGCTGCTGCATCTGCCTTTCCATCATTCGCCACAACTATCCAACTTGATCCTTCCGTGAATTTTAATTGGGGTTCAGGAAACCCAGCGGAAGGAATCAGCGTTGACGATTTTAAAGTGAGGTGGACCGGCAAAATCAGGCCGCTCTCTGATGATAATTACACTTTTTTTACCATAGCGGGCGATGGCGTAAAACTTTGGATAAATAATACTTTGGTAATTGATAGCTGGGACGATAAAACGATTACCACAAGTAGTGGAATTATCTCATTGCAAAAATCCATTGATTATGATATCAGGCTGGAATATTATTCCCATACCAATGACGCAACCTGCATATTGCAATGGAGCGCTAACAGTATTTGTAAACAAAATATTCCTCCTTTTCAATTATTTGCCCCTTCAGTTCAATGCACCAGCAATGGAAATGGCCTGGTTGCAGAATATTTTAGCAACACGGCACCTACAGATAATTTTCCTGCTACCGCTACTGCTAAAAATACTGAACCTGAAGTAAACTTTGATTGGGGGCAAGCTAGTCCGGCCGGCATCAGTAACGACAATTTCAAGGCCAGATTTTCGGGGTACGTACAAAGCCTGGATGCCGGAAACTATACTTTTTATGTGACGGCGGATGACGGCGTAAGATTATGGGTGAATAATAAATTACTTATAGATAAATGGATCGACCAGGGAGCTACCGAATACATGGCTACCATTAGTTTAGAAGAATGCACCAAAAATTCAATCAGGCTTGAATATTACGAAAATGGAGGTGATGCTGTTTGCAAACTTGAATGGAGTGGACCACTTACTCATCGGCAGGTTATACCCGTTGAACAATTGTTTACTGAAACGGATATTCTTCCGGTTACGAAAAATTTTACAATATATCCCAATCCTGACCGCATACACCATTTTACTATTTCTACAACAGCCGATTTACAGCAAGGGGGACAGGTGATCATTTATAACATGCCTGGCCAGGTTGTTTTTAAAAATTCTTTTGCACCCGGTATTCAAAATGGCCGGCTAACTGTATCTCATAACCTGTCACGTGGTGTCTATATAGTCAGGCTTTTGGTCGACCGAATATTTTACACTGGCAAACTTGTAGTCCTATAATCCATTATTTTCTTTCGAGGCAACGTCTCACGGTAGTGGACGTTGCGTTATGCAGTTTACCGCTGGTTCTACTATTCTGTAGTTCGTGGCATATACAGTTTTAAAAATTACTGGTATCCTTATTGCCACAGAAAAAGGAAAAACATGGAAAAAAAAGTATTGTTTGTATTAACCAGCCACGGCCAGCTTGGGGATACGGGAAAGAAAACGGGTTTTTGGATTGAAGAATTCGCTGCACCATATTATACACTTACCGGTAAAGGAGTAAAAGTTACCCTCGCTTCGCCGAAAGGCGGGCAGCCGCCAATAGATCCTAAAAGCGATGAACCTGATGCGCAAACGGCCGCCACTATCCGTTTTAAAAACGATAGGCAACTGCAGGAACTTTTAGCACATACTCACAAGCTTTCTCAAATAAAGGCCGATGATTATGACGCCGTTTTTTATCCCGGAGGTCATGGCCCTATGTGGGACCTGGCAACTGATAAAGATTCTATTGCCCTGATCGAAAATTTTTACAACACCCAAAAACCGCTAGCACTCGTGTGCCATGCGCCTGCCGCGTTAAAAAATGTAAAAACGCCTGATGGGGGGCCTTTGGTAAACGGGAAAAAAGTAACCGGCTTTACCAACGAAGAGGAAACTGCCGTAAAACTTACCAGCGTAGTACCTTTTTTATTGGAAGACATGCTGAAAGAAAACGGCGCCCATTACGAAAAGAAAGGGCCTTTTGAACCTTTTGTAATTGAAGACGGTTTGCTCATTACAGCGCAAAACCCGGCATCTTCAGAACTAGCTGCTGAAAAACTGCTGGCTTTGCTAAACGCATAATTTAATTAAATCCCGATATAATAAAGCCCTTCATTCGTGAGGGCTTTATTATTATTGGCATCGGTTGCAGAACGAAATCTATAGAAGTTTTTGCAAGGTTTGCTATTCAGCATAATGCTGTGGGGGCTTGGGCCGGACAAACACGCGGAGCGATTGGGTTGTCCTTGAATTTTTGTTTCTTTTTGTTCAAACAAAAAGTATAAGCCAAAAAATCGTGCCTTAGCTGAGTCGCTCGCCCAGGACCCAGGTAACCGGTGATTGAACGCAACGTCCACTTCGTGAGACGTCGCTGAGAAGAAAATATATTTGAAAACTATTTAAAATCCTTCGTGAGACACGAACCACAGCCTCAGTAGGCTTGCTATTCAGTCTAATACTGTGGTGGCGTGGGCCAGACAAACACGCGGAGCGATTGGGTTGTCCTTGAATTTTTGTTTCTTTTTGTTCAAGCAAAAAAAATAAGCAAAAAAACGCGCCTTAGCTGAGTCTCTCCTGAGGACTCAGGTAGCCGGCGATTGAACGCAACATCCACTTCGTGAGACGTCGCTGAGAAGAAAAGACGACGATATTAATTTAGGCAACTAACTCTCCGACGCCCCTGGGTAAGACTCGGATTGGACAGGAATAAAAATATATTTAAAATTATTTGAATGGGTCGTGAAACACGAACCATTGCATTGGGGAATCAAATTTTTATTGTTCACTCTGTTCGCAAAGATTTAACGGGATTTGCCATTGCCGCATATATAAGTTTAAACCCAATCGTGACAAATACTATAAGCAATAGTAAGACGAAACCGGTTATATATCCAAACACCGGATTGATTCTTATCGCAAACGTATTGAGCAAAATGCCATTTAATAAAATACTTAATGGCATTCCGATGAGCGTGGCTACAACAAGAAGTTTAATAAAATTCTTTGAAAGATAAAAAGTAATCTGTGAAACAGTTGCTCCCAATACCTTCCTTATTCCTATTTCTTTTACCTGGCGACGGATGGTAAATATCACTAAGCCGAGAAGGCCCAGCCAGGCGATAATTACTGCCATAAATGAAATAACATTTATCATTTTACTCACGTCAACATATTGCGCGTAAGTGTTTTTTATATCATCTTCGAAGAAACTGTAACCAAAGTCATGTTTATTGTCAACAGCCTTCCACGCATTTTCCAATTGATCAATTGTATTGCTTTTACCAGCATTATTTATTAGCACATTCAGGTAAGCAAGATCACCAGGATTGTAGCGCAACAATAAAGGCTCAAGGTTGTAAGTAAGGGGCTTAAAATGAAAATCTTTTAACACGCCGGAAATTGTGAGCTGCGTGCTGTCTGCTACCAGGATGGTTTTGCCTATCGATTCGCCCGGGTTCCCTAAATGAAATTTTTCTAAAAAGTTTTCATTTACAATCGCATATAATTCCCTGTTTTGTGGCAGCGAGGTGCTAAAATTTTTACCCGCAATTAATTTCAATCCCAGGTTATCTATATAGTTTGCATTAACGCTATAATCACGTACCGGGAATTTATCATCGGCTGCAAGGATGCGTACATCAACAAACCTGTCCCGTCAGGTACCCATGATGTGTGAAACACCGGACACTCTTTTTACTCCACTGTAGTTTTCTATTGCATGTTTTACTTTTACATAGTCATTGCCCTGCAGGTTAATGTTTACAATATTTTGCTTTTGAAATCCATAGTCAGCATTGATTACAAAATTAGTTTGCCTGTTCAGGTTGATAAGCGTGATCACAAAAATCAATGCCACTGAAAATTGAACTACCAACAGCACTTTTCTAAATGCCAATTTTGGCAACATGGCTTTTCCAGAAATATCTTTCAGGGCAGCTACCGGACTCAGTGCAGAGAGAAACAAAGCTGGAAATATTCCTGATAACAATCCAACTACAATGCTGAAAACAAAAAACAACACGAACAATTGCGCATCACCAGCTAAAGAAATATCCATTTCCTGCATTAATGTAAGATTTCTAAAACCGGGCTTTAGCGCAAAGTCATACAATACTAGTGCGACACCCAGTGATATCAATGCTGTTAAAACTGCTTCCACCATGAATTGTACGATCAATTGTTTTCGCAAAGCTCCGCTTGCCTTGCGGATACCGATTTCCTTTGCACGGCTTAGAGAACTTGCAAGAGAGATGCTATTGTAATTGAAACCTGCAGAAACAATTATAATGGCAGCAAAAGCGACAAGGAACCAAAGCAAGGGCACAGGCAATCCCCTTCCCAAATTATTACTAAGCATTGGGCCGGGAACTATTTTGGTAATGGGCTGAAGATAGAAACGATATCCTTTGTCCCTGCTTTCCGCGTTACTGCTTGTATAATGCTCTTTTGAAAGTAAAGCCAATTCATTTTCCAGTTCCTTTTTGTTGCTATTGCTGTTCAACTTTACATAGGTATAATTCATGTAATAGTTCATCCAATCATCCGTCCTCAATAATATTTTTACCTGCTTTTTAAAAGCAGGTAAAGTACTTACAGAACCCAGGGCATCAAACTCTAAATGTGTTTTATCCGGGGGTGTTTTTAATACACCTGTTATTTTAAAATCACCCAGGCCATTGAAAGAAATTATTTTTCCCAATGGATTTATTTTCCCAAAAAACTTCTCTGCAGTTTTTTGAGTTAGCACGATTGTATTAGGTTCATTTAATACTATGTTTTTATCTCCGGATAATAATGTGAAGCCGAATACATCTAGAAATTCGCGATTCGTCATCATCCCGGATACAGCAAGCTGCTTTCCATTTGCCACCGCATCACCCTTTAAAGCGCTTGCCAGTGGCACCACCTTTTCAACGGAAGAATTATTTTGCGAAAGGTAGGCTGCCAGTGCATAAGGCGAAGAAGCATAATCTTCCGTGCTTCCATTTTTGCGAATAGACTCTGTATTGATGCGATATATCCTGTCCGCGCCTGGATGAAATTCGTCAAAGCTGAACTGATCTTTAACGATGGTAATGATCAAAAGGCAAAGTGACATGCCCAAAGCCAGTCCGAAAATATTGATGAACGAAACAGTTTTGTTTCTCAAAAGATTCACCCAGGCAACTTTGAAATAATTTTTTACCATGGTAATTATTTTAATCTCCTATAACCCTATGATCGCGGGTTAAACGAAAAATTTTTAATTGAGATACAAAGAGCAACTATCACCAAATTTTCAACCATCATGCCAATGCCAAAGAGCATTGGCAATTAGCATTAATGTGTTGATTTGGCTTAACCAAAGTGTACGGAAGCGAACAATAGGTGTATGAAATCGTACACCCTGTAACAGGGATTTAACGCAACGTCCACTGCGTAAGACGTCGCTGAGACTAAGAATTTAAATAACTATTCATTCGTGAATGTCGCGTGGGGACACCCGCCTGGAGAGAGTGAGCCGAACCACGGTTTAAAGCTTTTGGTGGGTTAGCTATTCGGCGTAATGCCGTGGTGGCGTTGGCCGGACAAACACGCGGAGCGATTGGGTTGTGCTTGAATTTTTGTTTCTTTTTGTTCAAGCAAAAAGAATAAGCCAAAAAACCACGACTTTAGCTGAGTATCTCCTGAGGACTTAGGTAGCCGGTGATTGAACGCAACATCCACTGCGTTAGACGTCGCGCTGAGAAGAAAAAACATGCAGTCAAATTATATCACTAACTTAATATTAAATTACCTAACCTGCTTATGAAACAAAACACAACCATCCTGTCTTTCTTCATCCTGCTAGGGATCATCAGCCTCAAAACGCAATGCGACAGGAATGTCCCTGCTTCCCCGGATTATAAATATATTTTTAGCGAAGAGATAAGTGTCACGCCGTACCAACTGGATTATAGCGTAGGCGATACCATCTGGATGCAGCTTAATGTGCCCGGTAAAAAATTGTATGATTCGAAGAGCAACAGCCGGATATATTTTGACTCTGCAGGTATTGTAATGTCAATTCCTGTGATGCTCCTTTTCAATAATCCCTATGTGGGTGACGGGCCTTTTGTCACCTTTGTTTTTCCAAAGGGTGTGTCTGCCTATACTAATAGTTATTCCGGCAATACAACTGCTTCTATTACGCTCGGTTGCACCTATTACAACAACTATATAATTGATGTAGGTGTGGTGCTCCTGCAGAAAGGTGTTTTTAGTATCGGCGCAAACGGCAACGATATCCAAAATTGTTATACAGGGTACGCCTCCTATGCCCAGCTTAGCCTTACTCTCCAGGTAGCTGATACCCACAAAACATTTTACCAATCACTTCCCTTTGCGGATATAGGGAAAAAAATAGATCCGGCCGTTTTATCATTGCTTGATGCTAAAGGTATAGCAGTCATCAATGTGCAATAGAGTGAAGAACAAAATGCCTGGCAAAAACGCAACCGCCGGGAACAAGAGAAACAGAGGCCGCGCGGAGGAAAGAACAACACCTATCTGAGTTAACTCCATTTACTCCTTTCTCTATTCCGTGGTTCGGTGTGTCACGAATGAAAGGAAATTGATAGTTCTTTTCAATGTTATATAAAAGATGGTAGTAGGCCTACCGCATACGCTGTACAGACAGGGTATGCAAACCACCTGAAGGTGCTGTATTCAAAAGATATGGTGCTGAACGTTCAGGCAAAAGGCTTCGATAAAACGGAGTCAGGTATGTGTAATGAAGCTGAACGAAAGTAAACCGACCGGCGACATGTCGAAACGGCTCCTCGTTGTTAAAAGTATCGGCATCGAACCGTTGATACGAAGACTGTAGCAGTTATCTGTTTATGCGAAGGCATCCCTTTGGGACCGGCTACAGAACAACCGGCATTAAGGCGGCAGGAGCATTACACAGGCTTTTATACGAAACGTGAGAGGCTTACCTGTTGGTGTGCCAATGTGCTTTGCAGAAATTCTGATAATTTATTGGGAGACTATTCAACAGAGGTTTTACAGTTCATACTGCAACTCAATCATGCTCAAGGCGTGAGACACAACAGGAAGCGTCGGACTGAATCATAGTAGTGTTGATATTGCGTGAAAACGCAAAGGAGCGAAGGGTTCAGGTTATCTGGTTAAAGTATTTTAAAACAACCCGCCGCGGCGGGGAAGATGATGAAAGAAATGACAAAATCATTACCGGTTAGTAAGCGGATGGTGTACAACAGTTATCTGAAAGTTGTGGACAAAGATGGTGGCGCAGGTATAGATAAGGAAAGCATTGAAATGTTCAATGAAAATATGTCTGGCAACCTGTACAAAATCTGGAATCGCATGACATCGGGTAGTTATTTTCCACCACCTGTGCGCACGGTATTTATTCCCAAAAAGCAGGGCGGAGAAAGACCGTTGGGTATTCCAACGGTAGGCGACCGCATTGCGCAAGTTGTAGTAAAAGATTACTTAGAACCATCACTGAAAATGGTTTTTCACAACAGTTCTTTTGGGTACAGGCCAAAGCGTAGTGCGCATGATGCATTGACACAATGTCAACAAAACTGTATCAGGTATGCATGGGTGTTAGATGTGGACATAAAGGGATTCTTTGATAACATCAGCCACAGTATTTTGTTGGAGTTGCTGCAAAAGCACACACAAGAGAAGTGGGTATTGATGTATGTGGAAAGATGGTTAAAGGCAGGAGTGGAACAGAAAGACGGCAGTATAACAGCAAGGACAAAAGGTACACCGCAGGGTGGCGTAATCAGTCCGCTATTAGCCAATCTTTATCTGCACCATGCCTTTGATAAGTGGATGGATGAAATAAATCCTCAGTGTCCCTTTGAACGCTATGCAGATGATATAGTGATGCATTGCAGTAGTAAGGAAGAAGCGCAGAAAATGCTTGAAAGGTTGAAAGCAAGGATGCATGAATTTGAATTAACACTACATCCTGAAAAGACGAAGGTTGTGTATTGCAAGAATTATCAGCGCCCTGACAGGCAAGATAATGAAAGCTTTACTTTTCTAAGTTACAGCTTCCAGCCAAGAACAGTTAAGAGTAAATTTGGTAGCGGAAAACGCTTACTGGTGTTTGGTGCAGCCATCTGCAATAACGCAAAAACGAGCATCAGAACAGCAATCAAAGAAGTGTTGCGGACGCAATGGAGTACACAAACCTTAGAATGGTTTGCAAAGAAACTAAATCCTAAGATAAGGGGCTGGATAAACTACTACACGAAATTCAACAGAGACGAGGCACACAGTGTATTCTATTATTTGAATGAACTGATCCGTAAATGGATAAAGAACACATACAAAATATACAATAAAGGAAAGCTGTTTAAAAAGTATCGGGAGATACATACAACAAATCCTAACTTGTTTTATCACTGGAGATGGGGAATAAAAGCATGACTGGATAATACGAGCCGTATGAAGGGAGACTTTCACGTACGGTTCCTGGAGCGGCTTGGGCTGAAATGCCCTTGCCTACTCAACTGTCTACTATCATGGATTAGCGCTGCTTTGCTATTGCAATTTTTTTGATTCTTGTTAAGCCATATTTGGTATTTAAAGGATTGACAAAAAATACAAGCATCATACAACCAACAGTCAACTCATGTATGTCATTATGCGCTTAAATGAGTCCTGCAAAGTTTCTTTTAGCTTTATAAAGGGTGCCTGTAACCTCACGCAAGAACAGTCTTCTTTGGATTAACAAAGTGCTGCATACACGAACCACGGTCTGGAGATGGTTGTAAATGTTGGAAGACCTTTAAAGCCAACACTGGCTGAAAATAACAAAGCCACCACTTTCGTGATGGTCTGTCATACATCTTAAACCAATTGATGTTATTAACCACAAAAAATTTATTATTCTACATCAAAACCTGTTAAACCGAGGAAATTATATTTCCCGAGTTGTCCAACACTTGCAGCTGCAGCAGCCACTGATGTTTGAGTTTTGTAAGTAATTGAGCTACCGGTTATGTCAAAACGATTGATAGAAAAAGATTGTAGCGCTCCTAAATTATATACATATTTATTATCCGGCGATACCCAAAGCTCTTTTGAATCACCATTGGGTGCAAGGCCTCCTCTTGCTACTGAAGATACAAATGAAAGCCCCCAATTATTAACGTTGAAAACGGAAACCAAATTAGTTTGAAAACTGGCTACATACAATTTATCACCGGAAGGGCTAAGTGCTGTCCAGCATGATTCATTAATTTCCTGTCCGGTGGTGGCACTGAAGTTTTCGGTTTTTGTTACAGCAGACCCATTGTCACTTAACACTGTCACGCTGTTATCACTCTTTTCCGGTATAAGATTGAAATTAGAAACAAACATTTTTGTGTTACTGTTTTTTGCCCAGTCAAATCCAATAGTTCCGGATATGCCCGCCTCTTCAAAATAACGCCTGCCACTTACAGTGCCGCTATTAAAATCGTAAACATATACACGGCTCGGATGCTGCTCCAGCAGCGAGGTTACTTGTGTACCAAAATGTGCAATGCCCCAGGTGCTCACAGCCAGCCTGGTTCCATCAGTGCTGAAGCTTACCGCAGATGGGCCGCCGTTTTCTCTTACATAATTGTCTAATTGCGACTGCATACTTAAAACTCCCGTTTCTGTGTTGAATGTAAATAAGCTTATGTTCCTTTCATTATCGGTAGCATCAGGCAGTGTAAGATCCTGCGCATAGAATGCATCGTTGGGATAGCGCTCAATGTCAGCGCTATCTTTTTGCACGTTTGGATTATTCCACTGGTTGCCTACCACTACCCAATACTCCCTGCTGCTGCCCCCTTTAGGAGTATACGCAATACTTACCGGCCTTGTTCCGCCGGAGCTCACATTGTTTTTAAGCGATAGATTACCGTTCTTTTTATCCAGTTTAAAAACAGAGATATCGTTTCCTCCGGAGTTTACCGTCAATAAATAATTTCCAATAATCTGCACACCTCCCTGTGAGTCGTAGTCACCATGTGCATCACCGCCCGCTGCTACATTAGCGCCGCCTTTACTATTGGTGCTGTAATCTTTTTCGTCGGACAACGAGCCGTCCTTATGGCGTGTAAATCTTATAACCTGGTTGGTGCCTTCACCATTTGTTGAGGTGTATAAATATCCCACAACTTTGCTCTTACCAGGGTCTCCTTCCGGATGTTTATTGCAACTTGCAATCGCAAACCAACCACATAATGCCAATGCGCCCTGGAACCAAAATTTTGTTTTCATGTTTTTGTTTTTTTTATTTATAAAAGATAATTCCTGCCGCTGAATATGCATTCAACAGGAGCCTGCACGCAGGTGTAAGCAGCGCTGTATCACCCGGCAATTACCAGGTGTTATGTGGTTGTTTTAAAGAGTTGGTTAACGAGATACTTTCCTGGAAGCGTTCAAAGCTTCACCCGCAGTCCACAAAGATGCTCCCATCAATACAAAATCCTTTATAATAAACTGGCCCGGCATTGGTGAAATGAACGGAAAACTATACCCTGGCTGTATGATGCCAGGTGTAGAAAGTAAAAAAGTGATTGTTATTAAAAAAGTGATGATGCCACCGATACTTCCTATCGCGGAAATTTTTGGAGCGAAAGGTCTGCAGCAAATAAGGATGCCCAATCCTATTTCAATAACGCCCAGGACTTTTGAAAAACCGGCAACACCGAACAAACCATAGGTCCAGGATAGTAACGGACTGTTCTCCACCAAAGGCTTTATACCTTCGGCTTCATAAGTAGTAAATTTCAATATCCCTATCCAGATAAGCACTATTGCAAGGCCATATCTTATAACTTTTAAACCCAGGCTTTCGAGCCGTGCGCCTCTTTGTAAATGTTCCTGTATGCTTACTGTATTCATAAAAAATATTTTTTAACTGCCTGCTTTTAATCTCTTAGTCGCTTAATGGAGATAAACCTTACAATTATTTTTTACTTCTTTCCCAGCTTTTCGTCTATGCGATGCTGCATTTCTTTTTTACTTTCATCATCCAGCTTAAATGATGTGTGTGTTGAAGGCTGAAATAATTTATGAGCAACCTGGCTAATAATGAGACTTTGCCTTTTGTATATCCTGCATACGGAGCAAACTGCCAAATGAATTTTTAAGAAAATAATTTCTATAAATGATATTTTACTCACCTGCTGCTTCTCTATTAAGAAAGTAGCCTTCTCGCAGTTGGTGTTGATCGTTTTTTTTTTAACCATAACTTTTAGTTTAAAGCCAGTTTTTCTGGAGGCAATCTCTTAAGTTTACTTTGGTGCGGTGAATAATTACCCAGTAATTTGAGGAAGAAACTTTTAGCTCGCTGCATATTTTTATCGCTTCCTGGTCATCCATAAATTTCATGGTAAAAACGGCGTACCACAACGGGGGTAATTTCTCTAAACATTTTTGAAGCATATGATGAAACTCTTTATTGTCAATAGTATGCGGGTCATTTATACCAAACTCACGGGGCCGTTGTTCCACGTTCCAGTGCCCGTCTTCCTGTTGAAAAAAATCATGATCAGCTTCACAACCGTCATGGTTGCGCAGGTTGCTTAATGGTGACGATTTACTGCGATAGATATCAACTATTTTATTTCTTAAAATTGAAGTAAGCCATGTTTTCTCCGTGCTTTTTCCTTCAAAGTTTTCAACCTTCTCCAGTGCGGCTAAAAAAGTTTCCTGCACGAGATCTTTGGCCAGTTCATTATCGTTTACTCTTGCCAAGGCATAATCATATAAGTAATCAGCGTATTTCATCACCCATTGGTGCGGATCAGCATGATTCACTTCATTCTGAATCTCTTTAATTTCCATATCAAGCAATTGTGTATTCCCATAAAGTTTGCAATATATCACCCCTTGTGTTCTTAGTCGTAAACCTGGCAAAATCCTTACAAATCATTTTATTTTATTGCTGGTTGTCCAAAAGGGATGGATTCCCATCGGTGATTGCCACGCTACAAAGCCATATGCACAAGCTGCCCGCTTCTTGTTGGGAACATGCGATCGGTGGCGGGTGAGAGCTTCATGAGATTAAAATAGTGTTTTAGGAACAGCAACATCTGCATAAAAGAATGCGTGCTGCTAATGCGGTGAATAAGAAACATGAGATATGGCAGAGAGACTCGTTAGGTATTGAGATATACAACAGAGCTATTGCGCAACAAAAATTAAATTATATTCACTTCAACCCGGTAAGTGGAAAATGACAATTATCAAAAAATGATATAGATTATTACTATTCGTCAGCAAAATTTTATGAAACGGGAATGGATGACTTTAGATTTCTAAAAAATATATTTGAAACTATTTAAATGGTTTGTGAGACACGAACCACTTCTTAGCCGTTAAAAATATTTGCGAAGCATTATACAGGTATTTGCTGCATTTCAATGTTGATCACGCATGATAAATAGTTAATGCGTACTTTCAGGGAAAACAAAAAGCCATGAAAATAATTTCACCAAAGGTCCACGCCATATTAGATTATGCTACTGTAATATTTTTGCTGGCGGCTCCGTCGCTGTTTAATATGGAAAGCCCCCTCAGCACCTTTACTTATGCCTTGGCAGGCATACACTTTCTTTTAACCATACTAACCAGTTTTCCGCTGGGCCTTATTAAAGTTATTCCGTTCAGGATACACGGCCTTATAGAAGTAGTGGTAGCAGTGGCCCTTGCAGGCGTTGCGTTCTGGTTTAAAAATAACGACAGCCTTACAGGTTTTTATCTTTACCTGGTGCTGGCAACTATTATAATGGTTGTTTTTGTGCTTACGGATTTTAAAGAAAAATCGCTGGCCTATGAAAGCAAAATCTGATGTTTTTTGGAGTTGAAATTTAGGGCTACTGGCTTGGCGGGTGTCCGCTTACTCCAAAAAGGGGCGGATTGGTTGAGATTTTAGTACAAGACAGTGTTGAGGGCGGTTTCGAAAGGTGCCACGCCGTTGCTGATAAAATTATCCGGGCGTAAACATTCTCACTTTTCCCTTACAATCCGCAAAGCAATATCTCCCACATAAGCCGGTGAAGACACAACCACGTTCCCATTTGAACTCCGTACAACTCCACTCTTCTTATATTCACCCGTTTTTGTATCCATCCACGAAACACTGTATTTTCCATTCGGGAGCATTAACTCAATTGACGACGGAAGTGCGCCATAGAAATACACCGCATATTGCTTTCCCGTTTCTCCTAATACTCTTGCTTCTGCATGCGACAGCGAAGCTCTGCTGATCAAACTGCTATCAGGCTGCATGTGTATAAAATCAAAACCTTCTATAAACTTCTTTAAAAAACTCAACTGCATTCTTAGTGAATCACTGCCGCCGCCCGGCTGCGTGGAAGGATAGTGAAAACTACCGTTTTCATGTTCTGCCGTGAAGGAATAATCCAAATTATTGTACAGGCTTCCTCCTCCAAGAATAAACCGCCAGCCTTCCATGCGATAGGTTGAATCGGTATTGCCACGAAAACCGGTTTCATTGTCGCCAACTGCTTTGTTCAGCTCATAATTCATAGCTACGGCAACGGGAGGCCATGCATAGTGAAAATTAAAAACAGAAACCGCTGGATGTGGATTTTCTATTTTGGCGTGACCGTTGGCTATGTTTTACGTGATCAAATGTTTTGCCGTAAAATCTTTTTCTGCCTCGCTGATAACATCTGCGATATGATGCTGCCATTCCATAGTAACACCACCAAAGTAAGGCTCGTTGCAGATCTCGTACATCACGTTATCATAATCTTTCAACTCTGTAACGACCTTGCGTACCAGTTTTTCCTGCACATTAAGGATGCCCCTGTTTTTATCAAGTGTGTACACATCAGTACGCGGCATTATGTCTATGGCGTTGATGTTGTTGTGGCTATTCATAGGACTAAGTGACCATTGGGAATCTTCATAAAAAGGACAGAACAAGGCAAACTCAACGATCACTCCTTTGTTCCTTGCCGCAGAAACAAAATTGTTGAGTCGCTTAAAATAATCTTCATCCCATTGAGCAAGGTCAAACTTATTACCGCCATTTGCATAGCTAGGTTCATTACTTCTTTTCCATGGACACAGGAATTTTCCGGGGCCAGGCGCCAGTGTATTATTGGAAATATTGAAGGCGTTGGGTGGCTCAACATAACTGCCGGTAAACGTCCGCGTTAGGTTAAGCCCTTTTGATGCCAGTTCATTTAAATAAGTGACATAGTCAAAATCGATATTAAGCACCGCCCCATAATGTTCACCGGAGGTGATCAGGATAGTTGGCTTGCTTTTATAAAGAAAATAGTGTGGGTTCTCCGGATTCAGGCTGATGGGTTTTACCTGGGCATTTACCTCCCCGGCAATGTAGAAAAAGATCAAAGCCAGCATACAGGCTTTCAGGATGGCGTGTTTACATTTCATGAATTGAAAATAGTAAATATCAGGAAGATTTTCGCAATGACGAATTTGGTCCAGGCTATTACGAGCCACCAATAAAGTATGGAATTGAATTTACCCTGAGCAGTCTGCAATCTCCTTTTGATCTAGTTTATAAGTATTGTTACCAACAATTAATCGTACAAACGTTGGGCAGGGAACCAGGAACTTCCGGTAGGAATCCTCCATCATAGATTAAGAACACTGGTTGCTATGTTACCGGCGAATTCAGTCTTATCTATAATACTAACGAGGTTCTTTTTTCTCACCAGGGGAATAAATGGAAATTTCATATTCAATATTTGCTTCGCCTGTTCAAATTTCCCTCCAGTTGTATCCATCTCAATAAAATCGGTTTTAAAAGCTTTACCAAGCCATTTTTCGAGTAAGTTTTTATCTACAATTACTTTATTTTCTTTTTCACCTCCCTGAAGCATTCCCATGTTCATGCTAAAACCCTGAACTCGATTAATTATGTTTGCCTCTTCTTCGATAACACCACGATTCTCGTGCAATGTGCCATAATACGCCATTGCAACAGCAGGAAATTCAAAGGTGAGAGATTTTAAAATTGCCTGGGGTGTAGCTAATCCGACAAAATCGGTATTGTACAAAAAAACGAAACATTTTATTGAAGTATAATCTACTACTAAGGCAGATAAAAGGAATAACCTGCTTGACCACCAATAGTCACCATGGTGACTATTGATTTCAATTACTCCAATGTTTTTGGTGTCCTTTATTAATTTTTTGACACTATCAATAATATCAATAGTCAATGACGCTCCCAGCGGACTTCTTTCAATATCAGCAAAGGATTCTGTTTTGCCAACATTTTCCTGCCATGATTTTGCAATTGATAATGATACCGACACGCTTACCCGCCTTGCTAAATCATCTGGTGATTTGAAAGAAGAAATAAGTTTATCATCACTTAACCGGTTTCTAAATTTTTTTATCTTTTTTCCTCCATCTCCGTCACCTGTGAATGCATCCATTACACTCGGTAAACACCCCACGTGTTCATCGAGCACAAAAAGTAAGCAGGTAATATTATTGTGTTTTGCATGTAAATATTCCTGCTCCGTAATTGATAATTTTTCCGGGTTATCAGTATTTGGAATGAAGCCATATCTCCATCCATAAATACCGAGGTAGATATTACATTGTTCAATGTCATCAAGGCATTTGTCTAAAGGAATTTTGTCTTCGGCCACATAATTTTCCATATTATAAACTTTATGGCCAAGTTGGGTAAGTGTCTCAATTACTTTAGCCCGGTATTCCCGGAGATCTATGAATGTGGAAGAGATATAAATTGTTGCCATAAGATTTTTTGATGATAAAAAAAGAGCACTTTTTATTTCCCATGACTATTCAATGTAAGCAATTCTATAAAACACGCTGGCTATCTCATTCACTAAATTACAATTTTTTACATTTTTTATTTTTATGAGTGTGGAATTTGATTTGGCATAGAAGCAGAGAACCTTTCCAATTAAGTAAGCAGTTCGTTTACGTCATTATTGTTCTTTTTTATGGGAACAATGATACTTTTTACAGGCGTTTATGCGATACATTTATATTTTCTATTCAAAAATTATGCTTATGAAGGTTCAGAAAACATATCATACCCCACTCCTCAATACATTACGCAAAGCCTTTCATATTGCGTTGGAATCGCACAATAGGAAGCAAACGGACACCTCAGAACTGCTTGGAAAATATCATCAACAGTCATTGAAAAGAAGGCGATTCCTAGGCAACATTACCAAAGCCGGTATAGCCATAAGTGCGGCGGGCATTTTGAACAGTTGTAAAAAAGTTACTGACTTTGTTCCCCAGGATAATTCAATAACCGGCTCGGCCTCCGCAAAAAAAAGTCAACCATCAATAGCAATAGTAGGCGCGGGAATGGCAGGCCTTAATTGTGCCTGGCAATTACAGAAGGCAGGTTATACATCCACTATATATGAAGGTGCTTCACGTGTAAGCGGCAGAATCTTTACCAAACAGAATTTACTGGCAAATGGGATTTATACCGAATTGGGAGGAGAATTTATAGATTCGAACCATAAAGATATGTTGGAATTGTGCAGTGAATTTAACCTAAACCTGCTCGATACGGGCAGTGCGGCGGAAGCCTCCTTTACGCGAGACAGTTTTTATATAAACGGGCGTTTCTATACCGAGGAAGAAGTGATCGCGGCATTTCAGCCTTATGCAAAACAAATAAGAAGCGATATAAATTCTTTGCCGCCAGTAATGACCTACGATGATCATGATGCCACCACTGTACGTTTTGATAATATGAGCATTACAGGTTATCTGGATTCTATAGGTATGACCGGCTTCATTCGTGAAGGAATTGAGACCGCTTATCTTACGGAATATGGTTTGGAAAATGATGTGCAATCTTCTATAAATTTTCTCTTTCTTTTTTCGCCAAACACTGGAAATGGC
>JBKJRY010000179.1:0-3220 GCA_046593045.1 Chitinophagaceae bacterium
TTAAAAAAAGTAAATGGTGAATGGAAAATAATGATCAGTCATAATTCATCCAGAAGGTAAATGCTACAATATGTTTAAAGATTTTCCATCACTTCATCCTTTTGCAGTACACTTTCCTATTGTTCTTATCCTTATTGCTGTTGCTTTTCAGGCAATTGTTGTTGTAAAACCAAATTGGCAGCAAATACGCTGGGCTTCATTATTTATAATTGCAGTTGGGTTTCTTTCTGCTTGGGCAACCAGTACAATATTTCATGCTGAGCCAATGCCTGGTACACCAAAAAATGCAATGACAATGTTTGAGAGTCATGAAAAGTATGCACAATATACATTGTGGACTTCGGGTTTAACCTTACTCTTAAAAGGTATAGGAGATTTTTATAAAATCTTTAAACGTTCTTATAATGTACTGGTACTTGTTGTAGCAATTGTTGCTGCAATCTTTCTTTCTATCGCCGGTCATCATGGTGCCCGGCTTACGCATATTGCGGGAGTAGGACCTATGGGAAGATATTTAATGAAAGAACATGGAATGGGCGGGCACGATGAAATGAAGGGTATGGATGAAATGAAAGAAATGCCCGGCAATGATTCAATGACTGATAAAAAAAATATGAACGGCACGGACGACATGAAAGACATGAAGGGTATGGATAAAAAAGAAATTAAAGGTATGGATAACATGAAGGACATGAAAAGCATGGATAAAAAAGATATGAAGGGAATGGATAAGAAAGATATGAAGGGGATGGATAATAAAGATATGAAAGGCATGGACAACATGAAAGATATCAAGGGGATGGATAATAAAGATATGAAAGGCATGGACAACATGAAAGATATGAAGGGTATGGATAAAAAAGATATGAAAGGCATGGACAATATGAAAGACATGAAGGGCACAGATAAAAAAGACATGCAAGGTATGGACAACATGAAAGACATGAAGGGCATGGACAATATGAAAGGGATGAAGGGCATGAAACTGATAGATAACAGCAAACCTGTTGATAATAACCCTGCAATAAAAAAAGAAAATTAAAAACAACAATAGAAAAAAAATTAAAACGGGCAAATGAAAAAGAATAGTGGAATTATAATAACCTTATTGATTTGGTTCAGCGTCCCTTCATTTGCTCAAACGATTGAAAGTAAAATAGGGACAGAAAATACTAAACCTGCTTCGACGTACATGGGCAAAAGAGTGGAGTACGATTTGTACATAGCAGATACCATGGTAAACTACACTGGTAAATATAGAATGGCAATCGCTGTAAATGGTTCCATACCTGCACCCACCTTATATTTTACTGAGGGAGATACAGCCATCATCAGGGTGCATAATAAAATGAAACACGAAACTTCTGTGCACTGGCATGGCATCCTTTTACCCAACGCCGAAGATGGCGTTCCTTATCTCACAACATCGCCTATAAAACCCGGCGCTACACATACGTTTACTTTTCCACTTATACAAAGCGGCACTTACTGGTATCATTCACACACTATGTTGCAGGAACAGTCAGGTCTGTACGGCTCCATTGTTATTAAACGGCCCGATGAACCGGTAATGAAAGAATTAGTGCTTGTACTATCCGACTGGACGGATGAAAATCCACACCAGGTACACCGCTATCTTAAGAAAGGCGCAGAATGGTATTCCATAAAAAAAGGCGCCGTGCAGAGTTATGGCGAAGCCATTGCAGCAGGCTATTTAAAAGATAAATTAAAACAGGAATGGATGCGGATGACACCGATGGATGTAGCAGATGTTTATTACAATGCCTTTCTGATTAATGGTAAAGACAGAAGTTTTTTTAAAGATGCAAAGCCGGGAGAAATTATAAAACTTAGAATTATCAACGGTTCATCCTCTACGTATTTTACCGTGCAGTTTGCAGGCGGTCAAATGCAGGTGGCGGCTGCCGATGGAATAAATGTAATGCCTTTAATGGTTGATAAAATTGAACTGGCAACCGCCGAAACTTATGATGTATTGATTCAAATGCCCGAGGATAGCAACGCTTATGAATTCAGGGCTACCTCTTGGGATATTACCGGATATGGTTCTATTGTTCTGGGTAAGGGAGATGAAGTGAAAGCGCCTACGCTTCCCAAGCTTGATTACTTTGCTATGATGCGTGAAATGAATACTATGATGGGCAGTATGAATATGAGCGGCGGCGGTATGAAAATGGGTAACATGAAAGATATGAAGATGGGTGGCAATGATATGAAGAGCATGAACATGAATGATAAAAAAGGGATGGACATGCAGGATATGAACATGAAGAATAATAAGGATACTGAACAAGGAATGAAAGGCATGGACATGAATAATATGAAAGGGATGGACATGAAATCCGGCGGCGGTATGTCAGGAATGTCAATGCCCGGTATGGGCACCGGGGGAATGATGCTCTCTTATGATATGCTGCGAAGCATTAACCCTTCTGCTTTAGACCCAACAAAAAAATGGCGGGAAATTAATCTCACCCTTACAGGAAATATGTTGCGCTACGTATGGTCATTTGATAATAAAACACTTTCTGAATCTGATAATATTCTCATTCGCCATGGCGAAAATGTACGGATAATATTGACTAACACTACCATGATGCGACACCCCATGCACCTGCACGGACACTTCTTCCGCTTTGTAAATGCACAGGGAGAATACTCACCTATGAAACATACGTTTGACATTAAACCAATGGAAACCGTAACGATAGAATTTTATGCCAATGAAGAAAAAGACTGGTTCTTTCATTGCCATAATTTATACCACATGATGAGCGGCATGGCAAGGGTTGTGAGCTACGAGGGCAGTGAAAGAAATGAATTTGCCAGAACAGGTTATAAAGTTTTAAAAAAAGAAGATAAAAAATTATTCCCCTGGATGGATTTATCCGTGCACTCGCAAGGTGTATTTGGGGAGTTCAATATTTCAAACAACAAATATGCATTGGAAATAGAACTCAGGTCCACTTACAAAGGAGATGTGGAAGTGGAAAATCATTTGCTGCGTTATATCGATAAGCAGCAATATCTCGCCGCCTTTGTTGGGTACGACTATCGCAGAAATAAAAATCTGCCAAAATTTCTAATAACTGATTCAAAAGATAACCGTAATGTAATTGATGCAGGTATTTATTACCTGCTGCCCATGCTGGTGCGGTCTGAATGGCGGGTGGACAACAATGGCAACTTAAGATTACAG